>JASHVX010000061.1 GCA_030044375.1 Nitrososphaerales archaeon
CCTGACCGCCCTCGCCGAGAAGCACTCGAAGGCGAAGCCGCTCGAAGGCGTGAAGTTCGGCGTCTGCCTGCACGTCACCAAGGAGACCTCCGTGCTCGTCGACGCCCTGACGAGGGCGGGCGCGGAGGTGAGGATCTGTGGCGCGAATCCGCTTTCGACCCAAGACGAAGTCGCGGCGTGCCTCTCGACCAGGGCCGAGGTCTGGGCCTGGAGAGGGCAGACCGCGGAGGAGTACGACTGGGCCATCCGGGAGGTCCTGAAGTCGGCACCGGAACAAGTCATCGACGACGGCGCCGACCTGCACGTCGCAGTCCACAGCCTGGGGACGAAGTCTGTCGTGGCCGGGTCCGAGGAGACCACCACGGGCGTCCTCAGACTGCGCGCGCTCGAAGCGGAGCACAGGCTGCGGTACCCCGTGGTCGCGGTCAACGACGCGCAGACCAAGTTCCTTTTTGACAACAGGTACGGCACGGGCCAGAGCACTCTCGACGGCATCCTGAGGGCCACCGCGCTGCTGCTCGCGGGAAGGCGGACCGTCGTCGTAGGCTACGGTTGGGTGGGCAAGGGCGTCGCCATGAGGGCGAGGGGCCTGGGCGCGCGGGTCGCCGTCGTCGAAGTCGACCCCATCAAGGCGCTGGAGGCCCACCTGGACGGCTTCGAGGTCGCAGGCATCGACGCCGCCGCTGCGGTCGGAGAGCTCTTCATAACCGCGACGGGCCAGAAGAACGTCATCACCTACGGCACAATCGAGAGGATGCAGGACGGCGCCATCCTTGCGAACGCGGGCCACTTCGACGTTGAGATAGACGTGGCGTCGCTCCTCGCCAAGGCGAAGGCTGTAAGGGCGGTGAGGCCCAACCTCGACGAGGTACGCCTCGCGGGGAAGAAGGTCTATCTGGTCGCGAAGGGCCGCGTCGCGAACCTCGTCGCGGCCGAGGGCCACCCGCCGGAGGTCATGCAGATGTCGTTCGCGAACCAGTTCCTGGCCGCGATAGACCTCCACAGGCGCCATCATGAGCTGGACCGGAGGGTCTACGGGGTCTCGGCTGAAATCGAGGACGAGGTGGCCAGGGCAGCCTTGCGGTCAATGGGCGTGTCAGTCGGGAGCCAGACGGAGGAGCAGAGGAGGTACGCCCGCGGCTGGGATTCAGGTTCCACGAAAGGTTAAAACCGCGGCGAGCCGGTTTCGCTCGGTGACTGGGCTCAGCGACAGGAACTTCATAATCACCGCGGCGCTTCCGTACGCCTACGATGACCTGCACCTAGGCCACGTCGCCAGCACTCATCTCCCTCCTGACATACTGTACAGGTACCTGAAGTCCCGCGGGGCTAGGGCGATACAGGTCTGCGCGTCAGACGACTTCGGCACTCCGATACTCATAGCGGCAGAGAAGAAGGGCGTCAAGCCCTCGGACTACGTCGCAGAGTGGAACCGCAGGTTCAGGGAGGACCTCGGACGCCTCGGGATAGTCTACGACATCTTCGACAGGACGAGCTCTCCGGAGAACGTAAGACTGGTCCAGGACTTCTTCAGGGCGCTCGATGGAAACGGGTTCATTTTCATCTCCGACGTCGACCAGTTCTACTGCGAGTACGACGACAAGTTCCTCCCAGACAGGTACGTCAAAGGGAGATGCCCGCATTGTGGCGCGGAGGAGCAATACTCAGACGCCTGCGAGAACTGCGGCCGGACTCTGCAGCCCGGCCAGATCCTGGACCCTCACTGCTCGATCTGCGGGCGCGCCCCTGTGATGAGGAAGAGCTCCCATTACTTCTTCAAGCTCTCGGCCTTCTCCGCCCGGCTCAAGGAGTGGCTGTCGCAGAGCCCTCGCCTCCAGGCTGACGCCAAGAACTACGTCCTCAACTGGATAAAGGACGGGTTGCAAGACTGGGACATCACGAGGGACATCCCGTGGGGCGTCCCCGTGCCTCTGAAGGAGGCCGGCGGGAAGGTGTTCTACGGGTGGTTCGACAACCACCTCTGCTACATAACCGCGGCGCTCAAGGCTGCGGGCAAGACAGGAGAGGCAGGCGTGAAGTACTGGAACGAGTCGACCGTCTACCACTTCATCGGCAAGGACATCGTCTACCACCACTATCTCTTCCTCCCCAGCATGAGGATGGGGGAAGGGCACTACAAGCTGCCGGACCTCATCCCCACCAGGGGGCACCTGCTCCTGCAGGGGCGCAAGATCTCACGGAGCAAGCACTGGATGATAACGGTCAGGGACTTCCTAGAAGGTTTCCCGCCGGACTACCTCAGGTTCTACCTGACGAGGATAGTGCCATACAGCCAGGCGGACGCAAACTTCGACCTCAAGGAGTTCGCAGACAAGATCAACAACGAGCTCGTAGCGAACATTGGCAACTTCGCATACAGGGCGCTGGTCTTCGTGAAGAACAAGCACGGTGGGGTGGTGCCCAGACCCTCTGGTCCGGGGAAGGAAGAGGAGGCAGTCACTGGGGACCTCGTTGCCGCGGTGAGCGACACAGGAAGGCTGATCGAGGAGGGACACTACGACAGGGCGCTCAGGGCGGTCCTGGACTTTTCGGCCAAGTGCAACCAGTACTTCCAGCACCGCGCCCCCTGGGAGAACCCAGAGACCGAACCCACCACCGTGTACTACTCCTGCAACCTCGTCGCCGGCCTGGCGGTGCTCCTGCATCCCTTCCTCCCGTTCTCCTCAGAGGAGATCTGGGCCCAGCTCGGCTTCAAAGAGCCGCTCGCCGAGCGCGGCTGGGACTCCGCGGCAGGACTCACCGTGCCTGCCGGCCAGAGGATTGGGGAGCCGAGGCCCGTCTACAGGAAGGTCGAGGAGTCCGACCTCGGCAAAGTGAAGGTGCTTCTAGGCTAGTCGAGCGACGGCAGGAGATCCAGTCCCTCCGGGACGGAGCAGTCCATCGCATCGTCGATGGACCTGCCTGCCAACACCTTGGCGACCGGGTCATACTCGTCGTACTTCGTAGCGGTGAAGCCCGAGGCCAGGATGCTGACCTGGAGCTGCGCGCCGCCCGAGTAGTTTGCCCCATATTCGACGTCAACCGCTTGGTTGTTTATCATCGAACCCAGCCTCCTCACTGCGAGCCCGACCTCCTGCGCGGAGATGGACGAGTCGCCGTGCAAGACCACTACGGCGCGGCTGGCCTCTTTCGCCTCGGCCAGCTTGCTGATGGAGACGACAGCGCCGGCCAACGCCTCCTCGGCCTTGTCTATCGAACCGCTGTTCGAGACGCCGAGCAGGCAGTAGCCGTCCTGCAGCACTGTGCCTAGCACCTTGTTGAGCCCCACCGATACCGACGTCTCCGACGACTTCGACAGAAGAGAGCCGAGCGCGTTGACGGCCTCCTTGTTGGCCGCGTCGTACAGCCCGGTCAGCGTGGAGTCTTCGGGCGAGGACCTCATGAGGGTGTCGTTGTCTATCACGATCACGCCCCTGGACGCCGCCCTCAGCCGCTTCAGCGAGGTGCCCGCATAGAACTTCAGCTTCCTCTCGAACTCGAAGGGCATCACGGCGACGCCCACGGTGATGGCACCGGCGTCTCTCGCTATCTCGGCCACCACAGGCGCGAGTCCGCTCCCGGTGGCCCCGCCTAGCCCGGCCACGACGAAGACGACCCTAGACCCGGCTACCGCCTCCCTGATGGAACCGTACGAGCCCAGGGCCATGCCCCTGACCATGACGGGCGTCAGCTTCTGGTCGACCGGCGACTCCACGAGTATCCTGCCCCCCAGCGAAGGACCGGAGAGGTCGTCCCTGTCGCAGGAGACGTACGCGTACCTGTCCACGAGAAGCGACCTGCGACTGAGCAGCGAGAGGATCCTGCTTCCCGCGCTACCTATACCGACGGCCGTGACTAGAGAATTGGTGTCAGACATGCCCAGGCGAGCGTGACATGAACCCGTTGGTTTACAAACCTAGGAGTCAATATAGTTGGTTCTTCGTCAAACTTTGTTTAACTTTCGGCCCGCGGCGGGGCCTTTCACCTCGAGGGCTTCTTCTCTTCCTTGTTGACTATCCTGTTCACGAGCTCGTCCATCATGTGGCCCGCGCATTCCACTCGTACGGCCGTGACGCCGTCCACCGCGAGCGCCGCGTCTCTGATGCTCTTGCCTGTGTCCACCGCCAGCGGGCTGTACGCTGAGAGAGGCTGAAACCTGACACGGACCGACCCCGCGCCCGTCTCAGAGACCTCTGTCACTATGTTCAGCTCTCCGAGTCTCCGCGAGGTCTCTTCGTCGACAATGTCGTCGAGCCGCTTGGAGACGCGCTTCTCGAGGTCGCTGTCCATGATGGCGCCGGCCACCCCGGCATGATATATGACCTTCGGCCCTACCAGTGGACTCGCAGCGTGAGGGGGTGCGACGCCTTGACCTCATCGATCTTACCTACGCTGGTGCGAGACGGCGCCTTCCCCAGCGCCCCTCTCTTGATCTCGCCATAGATCCTGTTCATCGCCGACGCATACTCGTCGAGGACCTCGAGCGGCTCCGACTCGGTCGGCTCTATCATGAGGGCCTCGCTGACTATCAGCGGGAAGTACGCCGTCGGGGCATGCATGCCGTAGTCGAGGATGGCCTTCGCCACCTTCATCGCGTTCCCGGGGAGCTCGCCCTTGACAGAGACCACGGCCTCATGCTTCCGGTGCAGGCCCTTCCCGTGCGAGACCGGGAACCCCTCCTGGTCGAGGCTCTTCCACAGGTAGTTGGCAGCGAGGACGGCCAGCGACGAGACGTCCGCCAGGCCCGACGCCCCCAGCAGGCGGATGTACACGTAGGCCCTCAGAAGGACCGCCGAGTTCCCGACGAAGCCCTTGAGCGGCCCTATCGAGTCGGGAAGGTCGTAGTCGAGGCTGTATGTTCCGTCCTTCCGCGACAGAAGAGGGACAGGCAGGTACTTCGCGAGCCTCTCGCTCGCCCCCACAGGTCCGGCCCCCGGTCCCCCTCCCCCATGCGGCGTCGCGAAGGTCTTGTGGAGGTTGAGGTGCATCACGTCGAAGCCCATGTCCCCGGGCCTGGCCCTTCCGAGCAGGGCGTTCATGTTTGCCCCGTCGTAGTACATCAGGCCGCCGGCGCCGTGGACGGCCTCGGAGACCTCTGCCGCTTCCTGCTCGAACAGGCCCAGAGTGTTGGGCACGGTGAACATCATCCCGGCCGTCCTGTCCGACGCGACCTCCTTGACCGCCTGGGCCCTCACCTGGCCCCTCGAGTCCGAAGGGACCTTCACCACCTTGAAGCCGGCCATGGCCGCGCTCGCCGGGTTCGTCCCGTGAGCCGAGTCTGGGACGATTATCTCGTCTCTGTCATGCTCTCCCCGGGCGGAGTGGTACTTCCTGATCATCAGGACTCCGGCGAACTCGCCTTGGGCCCCGGCCGCAGTCGTGAGAGAGAACCTGGACATTCCCGTTATCTCGCTCAGGAAGCCCTCCAGGTCGCTGAGGATGGATAGGAGGCCCTGCACCGTCTCAGCGGGCTGCAAAGGATGGGCCTGTTTCATCGAGTCGGAGCCGGCGATCATCTCCGACACCTTCGGATTGTACTTCATGGTGCAGCTGCCCAGCGGATACATGCCGAGCTCGACGGAGAAGTTCATCTGCGACAGGCGGTTGAAGTGCCTTAGGACCTGAAGCTCGGAGAGCTCCGGAAGCTTGAGCGCCTCGCGCCTCATCGACTTCGGGACGAGGCTGGCCGGCTCGGGAGAACCCTCCATGATCGCTCGGTCTGAGGGAGGGGTGGTCCCGACCCTGCCGGCGCGGCTCAGCTCGCTAAGCAGCGGCTCCTTCCACTTCGCCTGCTGGAACCCTTCGGGCATCAGAGCGCGGCCTCCAAGGCCTCGGCCAGGCGCTCGATGTCGGCGCTCGAATGGACCTCGGTCACGCAGAACAGCGCGGCCTCCTTGCCGAGCCCGAACGACTTCTCCACAGGGAAGCCGCCGAGCACCCCCGACTTCGCCATCCGCCCGAAGACGGACGCCGCATCGGAGTCACGATAGGAGATGGCGAACTCCTTGAAGAACGCCCCGCTGAAGAGCGGCGAGGCGACGCCGCGCACCTTCGAGAGCCTCTTCGCGGCGAAGTGCGAGTTGGAGATCACCGCCTCTCCGAGCCTCCGGAACCCTTCCTTCCCAAGAAGCGAGAGGTAGCTGGCCGCGGCCACGGCCATCAGGGACTCGTTCGTGCAGACGTTCGACGTAGCAGCCTCGCGCCTGATGTGCTGCTCCCTTGCCTGGAGCACCATCGAGAATGCCCTCCCGTCTGGGTCGTCGACAGGGCTCGTCACGCCTATCAGGCGGCCCGGCATATTCCGGGCGAGCTTCATGTCCTTCACCGCGAATATGCCCAGGTGCGGGCCCCCGTAGTTCATCGCTATGCCGAGCGGCTGCCCTTCGCCTACGACCACGTCGGCCCCATACGCGCCCGGCTCCTTGACGAGCGACAGGGAGATAGGGTCCACCCCTACCAGGGCCATCGCACCCGCGCCGTGAGCCACCGAGACGAGCTCCTCGGCTTCCTCCTCTATCACGCCGAAATAGTTGGGGTTCTCGAAGTAAAGACACGCGACGTCGTCCGACATCTTTCTGCGAAGGTCGTCCACATCCAAGACCCCACTGTCTGCGTCGAACTTGACGTCCTCCAGCCTGACCCCAGCCGGCTCCGCGTACGTCTGGATCACGGCGCGCCTGCGCAGCCCCGCGTTGCCCGCGACCAGCGCACGTTTCCTGCCGGTCACCCTCGAGGCCATCCTCACCGCCTCCCCTGCGGCCGACGCCCAGTCGTAGAGGGAGCCGTTGCACGCCTCCATCCCCAGGAGGTCGCACATTATGCTCTGGTACTCGAAGAGCGCCTGCAGCATGCCCTGGCTCATCTCGGCCTGGTACGGGGTGTAGCTGGTGTAGAACTCCTGCCTCGCGGTTATGGACTCGACGGCGGCTGGGACATAGTGCGGCCAGACTCCGCCGCCGAGGAAGCAGAGCGCGGAGGGCGGGGTGGTGTTGGTCGCTAGCTTCGCCTGGACCTCTCTCTTCACGCCGTACTCTGATTCTCCTTCCGGTATCCTCAGCTTCCTCTTCAGGCGGATCTCCGGAGGTATGTCGGAGAACAGCTCGTCTACCGAGGCTGCTCCGACTCTCTTCAGCATCTGCTCGACGAATCCGTCGTCTAGATTTGGAATGAGAGGATGACGCGCGCGGGTTTCGTGCATCCAAACCACCCGAAAAACGCTTAAAATAAGAACCTAGCGGCGCGACGACATCCATTGAACAGACTGGCCTGTGCCCTCCTGCTGGCTCTGGTCTTCGCGCTCGCGGTCCCCTTCCCGCTGGCCTCCAGCGCGCAGTCGACCCCTTCGATACAGGTGACCAGTCAGTACTATCTGAACAGATACGGCTTTGCGACGGTCAACGAGACCGTCTCCTTCAGCAACACCGGAAACGCCTCGGTAACCATCCCCAACGTGTCGCTCGGCTTCGGCAACCTCTCCTCGAGAGTCATCTCGTACAACCTGACCGGGACCGGATTCACCCCGGGCGTGGCCTCTGGAGGTAACTACACTGTCCTCGGGGGCAAGTCCCTCGCAGCCGGGGCGAACTCCACCTTCTCGTTGCAGGCCCTGCTAGGCAACGTTGTGGAGACCTACGCCAACGGCACGACCTACGTCCAGGTCGTGGTGAGACCGTATCTCAACGTCAGTTTGAGCAGCCTGAAGGAGGCCGTCATCATGCCGGAGGGCACCCAGTTCACCGCGTCTCCGACAGGCACGACTGTCATCACGAGCGGGAACTCGACCAAGTACACCTCGCCGGCCCTCGTCGTCGCGCAGCCGGAGGCGATGACCCAGACCTTGGTGATCAAGAACGCGGCCGGGCAGGACTTCCACCCGCTGGTCGTCTACCTGGCTGAGAGGACGATAACAGTGAACTCTGATTACGCGCCTGTGGTCACGGACAGGCTCTTCCTGAAGAACGAAGGCAACACGAGCTTGACCTGGCTCTATATCTCGCCGCTGGTAGCTAGCGACGGCACCGTGACGGTCATACCGCCTTCGACCCCCCACCTGCTCAACGCGGAGCCTGTGGTGCTCTCGGACGATGGCATCGAGCTGGCCACGAGCTCGGCGATAGGCTCGTCGGTGAGTCCGTCCGCCAACCTCACTCTGACCCTCCAGTATCCCCTCGCGCACAAGTACTACACGAGCTCGAACGGGGTGGTCACGATTACCCTTCCCGACACCGCGCCCATACAGGCGTTCATCGAGAAGTACGTCGTCAACTTCTCGCTGCCGGCAGGCTTCAAGGTCGTCGAGGCGCCGCCGGCCGCGTCCCTCAACGTTGCGCCGATTGCATGGCAGTCGGCCACTCTCTCGATGTCGTACGGCCTCTCCACAGGCTGGGGCGTGAGCTACGGCGTGCCAGGCGCCTCGGTGGTCTTCGTGATCCTGCTGATAGGCCTCTTCGTCTCGAGAGGAGCGACGACTCGAGAGGAGGAGTCAGAGGAGGAGGAGTCGTCCGCAGAGAGCGCCTCTGCGATGATAAAGGCGTTCGACGACAAGACGAGCCTCATCAACAGCATATGGTCCGAGGTCGCCTCCGCCGAGCAGAAGGAGCTAAACAAGGCCTTCTTCGACGAGATAAGAGGGCGCCTCGACTCCTTCAGGAGCCGTGCCCTCCAAAGGCTGAACGAGGTCAGGCGGATGTCCACGAGTCAGAGGTTCTTCGAGCTCCTCAACCAGATACACACCACTGAGAGGGAGGTGGACAGGGCCGCGAAGGACAAGCTCAACCTCTACGAGCAGTTCTACACCAAGAGGATGAGGAAGGAGGTGTTCGACAGGCTGCTGCCGCAGTACAACAAGCGCCTTGAGAAGGCGCTCAACGACCTCTCGGACGAGCTCCACGTCGTCCAGAGAGAAGCGAAGCTGCTGTAGCCCCTTCAGAGGCCTGACCGCCGGCGGTCGTCGTTCCTGTGCTTTGCGAGGTCGAGGCTCGCCTCACGAAGAGGACCCCGAACGCGATGGCCAGGATCACTATGAATACGGCCACCCATGTGGCATAGGGGAACCCCGACGGGACGGGACCGGTCCCGGGGACACTGAACGACACGAAGTCCAACGTCTGCGTCGAGCCGCCTCCCCCGGCGACATAGGCCGCCCCGACGAGCAGCTCTCCGGCAACGGCGCCTGAGCTATAGCATGTCGACGGCGTGCCACCGTCGAACTCGACGCCGCTGTCAGTCAAGCTCATCGGTGCCCCAAATGTGCCGTTGGGGTAGACCACCAGAGCTGAAACGCCGGGCGGTCCGCCGCTTAGAGGCTTCCAGACGGCCAAGGCGTCGTCCTCTGACTGGAGATTCACGAGCGCGGGCTCCGAAGGGACTCCGGGAGAGCTTAGCGTGGATGCGCCACCCCACGCGCCGTCCGAGGCGTTGTAGTCCTGATACCAGACGCTCGTGGAGTTTGAGCCCATCACCGCGACCGAGTAGGGGCCGTTCTGCGCCGCCGAGACCGGAAGCGCAGAGCCGGCGAAGCCGACCTCTCCG
>JASHVX010000062.1 GCA_030044375.1 Nitrososphaerales archaeon
GCCGTCGCGCCGTGGATGGACAGCGTGTTGTGCTTCTGCTCGAGGATGGCGGCGGCAATCCCGAGAGCCCACGACTTGCACTGCCCGTAGTACTCGGTGTTCACGAAGAGGGCCGTGTGCATGGCAGGACAATAGTAGGCCGCTGGCTCGAGCCCCGCCACCCCGTTTATCGAGTAAATCCTCGCGTCGACGGCGGCAGAGTCTTTGGCGGGCCACCAGTTCTTCCGCCAGAAGTCTGCTTGGTGACCACTGTTCGTCACGAGCTCCACCGTGATCCCTGTCAGATTGGCTCTCAAGGACGTCGAAGACCCGACTCCGAGAGCCCCAAGGGCCTTGTCCAACAGCGGCCTGAACTCTTCAGCCGTCGCGTCCTTCTTAGCCTTGACCCGCGCTCTGGACGACGTGGCGTAGTTGTTCAACTGGATTTCGGCCAACGAGCTGTTCGCCGGCCCCTTCTCCTACCGCTTAAAACAGTTAGGTGCGCGAGCAGCAATTATCCGATTGTCGAACATCTCTGGAGCCCCCGCCGTTCCGAGCTCCGGCAGTGCTCAGCTGGGAGCCGGTGAGGCAGACGTCGCGACGGGTTCGGGAGGGCCCATCACCTTCGGAGCGGAGACCCTGACGAGGGTGACGAGCAGCGCGACCGCGAGCAGCACCGCAGAGATCTCGAAGGCGAAACTCTCCCCGGTCAGGTAGGCGTTCCCTGTCGCGGCGGGGAGCTTGCCCATGAGGTTGCCGATGAAGAGCTGATAGACGATCTCAGGCTTGATGACCGTCGTCGCCGCCGTCAGGGTCAGGGCGAAGCTCAGTATCATCCCGGTGCTCCTGAAGGTGTTCATGATGCCGGAACCGACGCCGAGCTTCCCGGCGAGGCTCGAACGCATTATCGTGCTGGTGTTGGACGGCCAGAAGAGTCCGGCACCCACGCCGAACAGGGTCTCCACGGCGGCTATGTCGACCAGGGGAGTCGATATCGTCAGCGTGCTGAGGAGGACGAGCACGACCAACTGGACCAAGACCCCGGCGGCTGTGATTATCCTGCCTCCGAACCTGTCGGACAGCATCCCCCCAATCGGCGCCGTCACAGCGGTCGCAACCGCGAGCGGGATGATGAGGTAGGATGCGTTGAGGGCGCTCAGGCCGCTTATGCCTTCAAGGTAGAAAATCAGGAGGAAGTTCACACTGAACACCGCCATGGACTGCAGCATCGCCGTCACGATGGAGAAGGAGAAGGCGCCGTTCCTGAAGAACGCGAAGTCGACAATGGGGTCCTTGCTGTATTTGGACTCCCATACCACGAACAGTATGAAGAACAGCGGCGAGATCGCGAACGAGGTAAGGGCCACAGGGTCGTGCCAGGAGTAGATCAGTCCCCAGGTTATGCCGAACAGTAACGCGAACAGCCCCGCCGTGAACGAAAGCGCGGCAGGCAGGTCGAACGAGCCCTTGGTGGAGGTCGCCTTGCTCTCCCTCAGCGTCCTGTATGCCCACACCGTCCCGAACGCCCCTATGGGGACGTTGATCAGGAAGATCAGCCTCCAGGTCGTGTACGTGATTATCACCCCGCCCAGTATTATCCCGACTATCGAGCCTACGGCCCAGACTATCGCGTTCAGGCCGAACGCCTTGCCTGTCTCGTTCCTCGGAAACGCGTCCGTCAGTATCGCGAACGAGTTCGCAGTCAGGAGGGCGGCTCCGGCGCCCTGGACCACCCTGAACGCCACCAGGGACAGCCCCGAGAACGCCAGCCCTGACAGGGCCGACCCGACCGTGAACACCACGAAACCGAGGTTGAACATCTTCTTCCTCCCGTACATGTCGGCCAGGCGCCCGAAGCTGAGGACCAGCGCCGTGTTGACGAGCAGATAGGCGATGACCACCCAGATCATCGTGACGAAGTCCGACTTCAGCTCGGTGGCTATCGGGAAGAGGGCCAGGAGGACCACGGTGCTGTCAACGGCAGCCATCATCGCCCCGACGGAGGTCACCGACAGGGCCTTCCACTTGTACTCCACGCGCTTCTTTCCCGCGACAAATGGCCGTGTTCTTAACCTGCTCGGTGCTTCGGTGAACGGCGCCCGGCCAACTGCAAGATTGCGGCAAACGTCTTATTACAGCAGGACCGACTGACTCCATCGTGCAGGTAGAGAGCTCCGCCCTGACCGAGCCTGCCCGCCTCGAGCTTGTCAAGAGGGTCTGCGCCTACATCCAGGAGAACCCCTCTTCCAAGGCTACGCTGAGGAGCCTTGGCCAGCGTTTCGGAGTAAGCCCCTACCACTTGCAGAGGGTGTTCACAGAGGTCATGGGGATCTCGCCGAGGAGGTATGTCGAAGAATGCAGGGTCGCCCTCCTGAAGCTGAGGCTCGCGAAAGGAGAGTCGGTCGTGGGCGCGCTGCGAGGGACCGGCTACTCCTCTCCCAGCTGGCTGTACAAGGACTCGCGCTCGAAGCTCGGGATGACCCCCGCCGATTACAAGTCAGGCGGTTCGGGCAGGCTCATAACGTACGCCACTGGCGACTCCAACCTGGGCAGGCTCCTCGTGGCGGCCACCAGCAGAGGCATCTGCACCGTCAACCTCGGCCGTGACGACGGCGAACTCCTGGAGACGCTCAGAAAGGAGTATCCCAAGGCCAGGATAGTGAAGTCTCGGAGCCCGGCGGACCTCCTATCTGGAGTCAGGGCCCACCTAAAGGGCCAGGAGGTCAAACTGCCTCTGGACATCCGAGGCACAGACTTCCAGCTGAGAGTGTGGAAGGCGATCCAGCAGATACCTATCGGGTCTACCCGCTCCTACAGCGAGGTCGCTGCGATGATAGGCGAACCGTCAGCAGTCAGAGCCGTGGCTAACGCCTGTGGGTCCAACCCCGTGCCTCTGATCATCCCGTGCCACCGGGTGATAAGGAAAGACGGAAGCCTCGGAGGCTACGGGCTCGGCCTTCCCAGGAAGCGGGCACTCCTCACCAGAGAGAAGTCAATGGCTGCCACGCATTCCAGGGGCGGCTCGGTCTAGCCTTCGCGGACCTCATCAGCCCTGCGCGACCAGGTCCAGCTTCGCCTGAAACGGGCGATAGCTGGCCGGCAAGCCAAGCTCCTTCCGGCTATGCATACAGAACTGGGGAGACGGGCCCAAGACCATCTGTCGCCGCCAAAGCCCCGACGACGCCAGCCCGCCGACATGCTCACCGAGCTCGTCATAGTACGACAGGTATGTCTTCCCAGACGGCTTGTCAATCCATGTCGAGTACGCAGAGTCCCTAGGGTCAAGGTCCCCGGTCACGCGCTTCAGCACGCCGCCGGCCCCTTTCATGTAGTGCCCTGCGACCGCGTCATGCGACTGACGGTTTCCTCCGGATACAGCCGCCTCGTTGAGGGTCCCCAATGCGGAGAAGTCTTGGACGACGTACCAATCCTCGTACAGGCTTCCTCCGGGACCCCAAGGGAGCCCGCCTACGCGGAAGCTGAACGCGTCTACCAGGCCGGGAGTCTTGCTGGACCTCAAGGAAGTATGAAACTCGTACAGGCTTTCTTCGTATCGGGCGACCGGAACATCCGGCCGGGGCCAGTGCCAGAAGACGTAGGCCAGCTCCGAGGTCATTGCCGCGCCCGCCATCTTCCTCCTTATGTGGGTTGACCGGTCGCCGAAGTCCGAGCTCGACCTTAGTCTCGCCTGAGGTACGCCTGCATCACTCCCAGCTCGGCAAGCGATACCGCGGCCATCGCCCCAACCGCGGCCGCGTGGCTGGCGGTGGCGAAGTATGCCCCTATGTAGGCGCCTAGGGGCGCGAGGACGATGCTTCCGGCGACCATGAAGGCCGTCGCAAACCTCGCGAGGTCCCTTGCCGAGACGGGACTCAGGCCGCTCGCCTCTATCCCTCGTGAGGTAGACCCGCCCCCGGCCTTGTAGCTCCTTATGAAGAATGACAGCTCCGCGCTCGATGCAGCCGATATCGACGCGACCTCCACCAAGGGTATCGCCACGAGCCATCCCGACGCAGACCTCTCAGCAATGAGGAGTGCCCCGATGATCGCGGGGACAGTGAGGAAGGACACAGTGGCGATGACCGACTTCGCCAGGACCATTATCCGGGCATCGAGGGGCAACGAAAGCGTGTAGTCCAATCCTGTGCCTTCGGTGTTCAGGAGGATGGAGACGGTGATCAGGCTGATGAAACAGCCAAGGGCCGTGGAGTAGAGCACGGTAGAAGCCCTGAGCGGGCCCGACCCCTTCAGACTGAGCGCAACGATGGCCGTCTCGAGCGCCGGCAGGCCGAAGACGAACGCTGTGGAGGGATTCTTCGAAGCGACCCTGAGGTCCTTTACGAGGTACGCCGCCAGCGGCCTCCTCAACCTGAGGAGGAAGTCAGTGGCTCTCTGCCTGACTACGACGGCGGTCGAGCCATGCGCCACGCCCACCACCTCCTTCAGCGTCCTGTTCGTGGCCAGGACTGCGAGCAGCAGATAGGCCGAGAGGGCGGCGAGGGAAAGCGGGAAGGCAAGTCGCAGGCTCGACGAGAAGGAACCCAGCGAGGGGTAGACGATCGAGCCTATCGCTATACCTGCGGAGAACGGATGCAGCAGCGACAGGATGATGGGCACGGCCGTGGACGCGAGCGCTCCGGAGATGGCGCTCTCGACAGCTGGGAACGCGTAGCTCAGGATGCTGAAGAGGAACCCCAGGCTCGCCGCTGCCAGCCCCCAGGATATCACGAAGACAAACCGCAAGGCTGCCGCGCCCCTCCCCCTTCCTCCGCGGCTCGCGTTTCTCTGGAACACCCCCGCCAGCCAAACGGCGATCGAGACGCCAAGGAGGACGTTCGTCACCGACGCTGCCAGCATGACCGCGCTCGCCGGCCAGGAAGCAGTCAGGTATGCCACCGCCGCCACCTGCGTGGCCACAGCCACGACGACCACGGTGTCGAAGGTCCTCACTATCGAGAAGATCGTCAACAGGGAGAGCTCTCTCTCCTCAAGCGGGAGGGTCGGGAGGATCGCGTACGAACCAGCAGCCCAGAACGATGGCAACACCTGGAGCGAGTACAGGATGAGGTAGGCCAGGGAGAGGGCGAGACTGAACGTGACCCCTGTGACGAGGGCGGCCGCGGTCTTATGGACGAAGTACTGCGAGAAGGCAAACGCAGTCCCGACGCCGACGAACCCCGAGATCAGTATCTTGCTGACGAGAGCCCCTCTCTTGATGGCCTTGACGTTCGAAGCAGGGTCAGACCTCAGGCCCCGGCCTCCTCCGCTCGTCCCCCTCGTCATCATGGTCGACCTGTAGACCAGTTCGACGTAGGGCGCTTTGCTGAGACGCCAGGCCTCTCTAAGGTCCAAGAGCCCGCCCGCCTAGGCCGTCGCAGGGGAGAACGCGTCCCTCAGCGCCTTCACCGTCTCGGCCACTTCCTCCTGTTCATGAGTGAGGCTCAGGAAGACCTCCTCGAGCGTGGCCTGAGGCCCCGCGGCGCCCGTCGCCTTGGACCTGAGCTCGTCGAGTGACCCCTCGGCGACGATCCGTCCCTTGTAAATGACACCGATTCTCGTGCACAGATGCTCCGCGACCTCCATGATGTGCGTGGAGAACAGGACCGCGCAGCCCGGCCTCTGCGCGTGGAGCGAGATGAGGTCCTTGAATATCCGACCGCTCTTGGCGTCCAAGCCGTTCAGCGGCTCGTCAAGGACCAGCAGAGAGGGCTCGTGGATCAGTGCCGCTATCAGCGTCACCTTCTGCTTGGTCCCCATCGAGAGCGTCGCGATCGGGGAGTCGTAGTACTCCTGGAGGCCGAACGCGGCTGAGAGCTTGGTGACGCGGTCGTCGGCCACCCTCTTGTCGAGGTGCCTCACCGAGGCGATGAACTCGAAGAAGTCTCTGGGACTGAGCGACTCGTACAGCATCGTGGTCTCCGGGACGTAGCCTATTTTCGACTTCACCTCCACAGGGCTGTCCTCTGGACTGAGGCCGAGGACCTTGACTCCTCCGGAGGTCGCCTCGGCAAGGCCTGTGATTATCTTGATGATCGTGCTCTTCCCCGCGCCGTTCGGCCCTAGCAGCCCGTAGATCTCCCCGGGCATGACCCTGAGGTTCAAACCAGAAAGCGCGTGGATGTCCCCGTAGTCCTTTCTGACGTCCCACGCCTCTATGACCGGGATGGTCTCAGACGCTGCCATCACCTCTCTCGACCTTGGAGCAGAGATAAGTCTGCGGTGAATGGCGCGAGCCCGGCCACTCTCAGACCGGGATTCCAATCATTCTTAAGCCCGAGACCCTCGACTTCCGGCATGAGCATAAGGTCGCTCGTACTGGAGCGGTTCTCCCAGCCTCAGAAGTGCCATGGGCATTGCGAGGGGCCGGCAACTCCGCACGTCGTTAGAGACGACGGGACCGTGACCGTCGTGGCGACGGCATGCGACAAGGGCTACGTCTCTAGGGTGGTCGCCTACGGACCAAAAGACAGCTCGAGCCTCCTCAGGTCGCTCGTCTCGAAGGCGACTGCAAGCGGCTCCGAGGTCAAGGAAGAGGACATACGGGCTGCCACCCGATACGCCTGGGACTTGGGGATGGAAGGCTCGGCGAAGGGAGCGGTCTTCAAGGCCTCTTATTGGACGCAGAACTACCGGCGCACCGAGAGCAACGACCCCGACCGCGGCGCCTTGTTCGCCTGCACAACCTGCGGCTCTCTCTTCATGCAGCCCCTGTCGTCGGGCTCTTCGCTGTGCCCGGCATGCTCCGGCGCCTAGCGCCCTATCTTATCTGAGGCGAGACCTTCAGGCCTGCGAACAACCGACTGCCGAGCAGATTCTCTATCGCCTTCTTGGTGTAAGCCACGCCTTCAGAGTACCCGGTCAGCACGTGCATCATGCTCCCGTCCTCGAACTCAAGGAACACTTGGGGGATTACGTAGTCAGGAGACCAGTCGCCGTACTTCCTGACCAACTCGTCGGCCACATGGACGTCGTCCGTGTCGATGTCGTGAGGGACGTATTCTACCCCGAGCTCGGCCGCCGCTTCTTTCATGGGCTCCACCGTCGTCGGCACGCAGTGCGGGCACCACTCTGCATAGACGACATGTATCGCCTTCAGTTTGCCGCTCATACCCAGCCGATTGGAGAGTCGGCGTCACTATTAAACTGAGAGACCGACACGGTCGCCAGAACCCGTGCAGCTTCGGTGAGCTTTTTTCCGCGTCAGGAGGCTTATTACGGCCCCGGCCTCCGCCGAACCACTTGACCGAGACCTACACCGTAGTCAGTGTCCCTGGCTACACCGAAGGCTACGTCAAGGCAAGAGGCTATTGGTTGTTCTACAAGAGCATCGGCCAGCCGCGCAAGGGCACCATCCTCTGCTTGCACGGAGGTCCTGGAGGAAGCCACGACAGTCTGCTCCCCATGGCGAGGTTCAGCGAGGAAGGGTTCCGCGTCGTCTTCTATGACCAGCTCGGCTGCGGAAGGTCCGACCATCCCTTGAACCCTGGCCTCTACTCGGTAGAGGGGTATGTCCAAGAGTTGGAGGAGGTCAGGACGGGCCTAGGCCTGGGGAAGGTCCACCTCTACGGGCACAGCTGGGGAGGCTTCCTGGACACGGCCTATGCGACAGAATACTCGCTGAACCTCTCGGCCCTGATGATATCAAGCGGCAGCTGCAGCACTCCGCTCTGCGTCTCCGAGATGCGGAGACTCAGGTCGGAACTGCCGAAAGAGACCCTGAAGGTCCTGGACAGATACGAAGACGACGGGGACTTCGCCAACGACGAATATCTGAGGGCGATGGAAGAGGTCTACAGGAGGCACCTGTGTAGGCTAGACCCTTGGCCGCCCATGCTGCGCTCTCTGGTCGAGCAGAAGAGACAGGGCTTCCCGGGTTACGTGTACAAGCTGATGTGGGGGGAGAACGAGTTCCTCCCGACGGGGTCGCTCAGGTACTGGGACGTGACGCCCGACCTGGCGCGCATCGAGGTCCCCACCCTGATCACCTGTGGAAGATACGACGAAGTTACGCCGAAGAACTCCGAAGCCCTCCAACGGGGGATCAAGGGGTCGAAGATGGTCGTGTTCGAGAGGAGCTCTCACACGTCGAGGTACGAGGAGCCAGAGCGGCACGCTGAAGTCTATGGCCAGTTCCTGTCGGCTACGAGCTGAGGCACTTCCACCTGAAACCGATCAGGACATCCCGCGGCGCCCTTTGTTGGCAGCTAC
>JASHVX010000063.1 GCA_030044375.1 Nitrososphaerales archaeon
GGGATCCCAGCCTCGACCTTGCCGACGAGGTCCGCGCCGACGTCGGCGGCCTTCGTGAATATGCCTCCGGAGACCCTCATGAACATGGCTATCAGGGAGGCGCCGAACCCGAGGCCGGCTATGGTGACTGGATTGGTCGCGATCTGGTTCCCGAAGGCGAGATAGAAGACCGACAGCCCCAGCAGGTCGAAGCCCACCACGGTCATGCCCATGACGCCGCCGCCCCTGAAGGACAGGGACAGCGCGCTCCCGAGGCCCTTCTTCGCCGCCTCGGCCGTCCTGGAGCTCGTCCTTACCGTGACCGCCATGCCGATGTAGCCCGCCAGCGCAGAGAGGGCCGCGCCCAGGGCGAACCCCATCGCCGTGGCCCCCCCGGTGGCGTTGGGATAGTCTATGAGGCCATAGATCAGGACCGCGATGACGACGGCTATCGGGGCTATCACCTTGTACTCCCTGCTGAGGAAGGCCCCCGCTCCCTCCCGGACGGCATCCGAGATGTCCGTCATCTTCTTCGAGCCTCTGTCCTGCTTCCTCAGGAAGAGCCAGAGGGCGCCGGCGTAGGCAAGTGAGACGAAGGAGACGGCTAGGGCCAGAAGGCCGAAGTCAAACGACAATGGTTCTTGGGCCTCCCTCCGGATTCGTTTTATAAAGTGATTTGGAGCCGCCGGGAGCAGCGCCCACACTGACCCTGACTGGGCCGACGAGTTGCGGGTGAGACCCCGCCCGGGGTGGCCAGAGCCGTCGTCGCAGAGCCGGCGCCTTGGCTCCTTAAATAGAAAGGAGGCTCAGTTCTTGCCGTTCAAGTTGCTGCGTCGGGCGATGCTGGCCCTGGTCACCATGGCAGTCGTGCTGTCCCTGGGCCTGCTGGGCCCCGCTCCGGCGACGGGCCAGGCCCTGTCTCCCTGGAGCACCAGCCCCTTCGCGTATCCGTCGTCGGTCGACTACTTCTCCTGTGTCTCGTCTTCAGGCTATGCGTACTGCGTAGGAGGCCTTCCGGCTACCAGCGACGTAGACTACGCGCCGCTGACTGCCGACGGGGCGGGCCTCTGGGCTTCCGCGACCGCGTATCCGACGACGATCTATGACCAAGCGTGCGTGGCATCGTCTGGCTACATCTACTGCGTAGGAGGGTACGGGCCCTCCGGTGGCACGAGTGCCACATACTTCGCTTCGCTCTCGTCATCAGGGGTTGGGACCTGGACCACCACGACCGCCTACCCGACGACGATATACGGGGAGTCGTGCGTCACGGCAACAGGATACATCTACTGCGTGGGAGGGTACAACAGCTCATCTGACCTGACCGACTACGTCTACTATGCGGCGCTGTCCTCGTCAGGCATCGGGGGATGGGTCAGAGAGGCCAACTATCCGGACTCGCTGTACCTTCTTTCCTGCGCCACCTCGTCAGGAGACGTCTATTGCGTCGACGGGGATGGCGGGGCCGGCGTTGTCGCCTACGCCGCCCTGTCTGCGTCCGGGGTAGGCGACTGGACAACCTCAACTCCGTACCCGGTCGCGGCCACCGCGACGACCTGCGTCACGTCCTCCGGGTACCTGTATTGCATAGGCGGTTACTACGACGGGGGCAACATCAACAGCGTATACTACGCGTCTGCCTCCGAGACGGGAGTGGGGGCCTGGGCGTCGGGGATCCCCTACCCGTATCCGACAGGCGACGAGTCCTGCGTGGCCTATCTTGGCTTCGTGTACTGCATCGCCGGGTACACCACAACGTTCACCGACGCGGTGTACTACAGCGAGGTGATCCCGCCGCCGTCGACCGTGACCACCACGGCGACCTTCAACTCCACGACGACAGCCTCCTACACCTCGACGCTGGCGTCGACGGTCACCGTCGCGAGCCCGTCGACTACGACGGTCACCGGCCAGACGGGGACGACGCGCGTCTCCGGCGAGACCGCCACAGTCACCAGCACGCTGCTCTCCACCGCGAGCCAGACGGTCACGACGACCGAGGTGACGACGCTTGCGGGCACCGTCGGCACACAGACGACGACGGTCACGAGGAACGTGGCCTTCGGAGGGTCATCGACGAGCCTCGCCATCGCCCTTGTCATCGGGGCGCTGATCGGGGGTGTCGCCACGGCGGCCTACGTCCTTCGGACCAAGGGCCCCCGAAAGGCTGCGCGGGGCCCCTAGAGGAAGCGCCCTACTTCCTTCTCTTCATCGCCAGGGCGTACGACACTATGAGCGGCAGGACTGCCGTCGCGTCTGCGTAGAGGTTCACCTTCTTCGCCTTCGCCCTGACCTTCCCCCAGGAGACCGCCTCCCTCACCTGCGCGCCGCTGAGTGAGCCGTCATATTCGGTCGCGGTGGTGATGTAGCAGGCGTAGTCCAGCCCGCCCTTGAACTGGTTCCACCACAGAGCGTGGTGTTTGGAGATCCCGCCCCCGATCACAAGCGCGCCGGAGAGCTTCGACGAGAGTACGATGTCGGCGAGCCTCCTCTCGTCGCCTATCACGTCGACCTTGAAGTCACGGTGCTTCTCGGCGAAGAGCCAGAGCTGGCTCCCTACGGCGCCGTCCATGATCCCAGGGACGAACACCGGCACCCCCCTCTTCTGCGCCCAGTAGAGGAGCGAGCTCTCCGAAGCGAGGTCCAGCCCTATCTCGCGGCAAAGCTCTTCAGAGGTCGGGGCGACTGCGCCTCCAGCATACATCCTCTCGAGGATGGGCTGCACCCTCTTCTCGATCAGGGGCCCGTACCCGTCCAAGGGCACCAAGACGTTGCCGAGCCTGTGGTAGCCGCGGCGGAGCAGGTCTGCGTCGTCTAGGTCGAAGCTGCCGTGGTAGTATGAGCCGACCGTCCTGGCGATGTCGTGGTCGAGGGTGCCGCTGGCCGTGATGATGAGGTCGACGAACCCCTCGCGCACCAAGTCGACGAGGAGCCCGCGGGCACCCGTGGCTACCGGGGCGGCCGGGAAAGAGAGGAACTTCGTGCACCCCTTCGCCGAGGCCATCGACCGCAGCACGTCGGCCGCCTCCGCGACCGCTCTCCCCTGAAAGCCGCCCGCTTCCCTCATGGAGTCGACGAGAGAGACCAGGTCCTCCGACGGGACGGCGTGGATGTCGCGGACTCTGGAAAGGCCAGGGACCCGTTTCAATTCACCGGTCGTCCACAGACGTAATTTTAACCGTTGGCAGCCAGGCTCTGTGACGTCCTAGTCATGGACCGAGCCCGCTATGGGCAACCCAGGAACCTGTTGTACCCTGCCCTGAACAACCAATAGGAGATCGACGACCGGAAGACGCAGTGGCATCCGAAGATGCCCTCCAAGCCACTGCACTGGGGAGGGTTGAGCGTGCGCCCGAAGAGGGCGTATTGACCTTCGCTGTTCACCCCGATGGCCGGATACTCGAAGAACGCGTAGAGGCCTGCCAGGAGTAGGACTGACGCGACAAGCAAGGCAGCATGGACGGCTGTGGGACTCTTCTTTGACATCGTTCCCACGCCAATGAGTCGCCCACGCCGAGTTAGGTGGTGTTACCAGACGAGGTCCAGGCCGTCCTGCCACATGTACCGAAGAGGGCGCCGGAGAGACCCAGCCTGGCACCCTGGAAGTTGGCCTCGCGCCGAGGGGTCAGGACCCTTCCTCAGCGGCCCGAGAGAATCGCCAGAAGCTCCGCTGGGCTGGCTGCGGTGAAGGTCGGCGCCGCAGCCAAGACCTCCGCGCTCGTGCCGTATCCCCAAAGCACTCCGACAGAGTCGATGCCGGCCTTCCTCGCTCCCTTGATGTCGTGCTCGCGGTCCCCGGCCATCACGTACCCTGACGGGCTCCCACCGAGCGCGCGCATCACCGACCGGATGAGCTCGTACTTGTCAGACATCCTCCCGTCGAGCTCGCTCCCGGCGACTGTCCTGAAGTAGCTGCCCAGTCCGAAGTGCTCGACCACAGCGCGGGCCTGGACGACTGGCTTGGTCGTGGCGATCGCCATCGTCCGCCCTTCCCCGGCGAGGCTGTCGAGCATCTTCACGATGCCCGGGTAGAGCGAGTTCTCGAAGATGCCCACGCTCTCGTAGCGCCGCCTGTACCTCGCGGTCAGCTCCTCTACGAAGGACTCGCTTGCACGCCCGTCTGCGAGCTTCCAGAGGGACTCCCGAAGGGGCGGCCCTATGATCCACTCGTAGTCCCCCTTCTCGGGGCCGAGCTCGGGCAGGCCGAACGACTTCAAGGCGAAGTTCACGCTCTCGCGGATCCCTGCCTTCGAGTCGGTCAGGGTCCCGTCGAGGTCGAAGACTATCCGGTCGTACAAGCGAACGGAGGCCCGGTTCCCTTCCGGTTAAAGTGGCCTACTATGGCGCCGCCCCGTCTCGGGAGCCGGCCGGCCAGCCGCGCCGAGCTGCTGGACCTCGCGGCTTGGGCCAGAGTTAGGCCACCCACCCGCGCCATCAATTTCTCCGGGGACTCTCGGTCCCCGACAAGGGTGTACGCAGCGAGCGACAGTCTTCTGGGAGCCGAGAACCCAGGTGTCGCCTCCCGGCGTAATGTCGGGACGGCCGCAGGCGTGCCATGCAATCGTGCGACATTAGCGCAGCTTGTTCAGACTGCTCGGGCAGGCTCGTCGACGCCGGCGACGAGCTCGTGTGCCAGGAGTGCGGCGTCGTGAGAGAGAAGCAGGTGATAGAGGTGAGGCAGGGCCCAGTCAGGGCGCCGGTCGCCATCGACTTCACCGGGCAGGCGCTCGGCGGGTACATGGGGGCCGTCGACGTCACGAACAGGGACAGGTTCTCCAAGGGGTTCTCCCACACGCGCTCCAAGTACGAGTACCTGAAGATGGTCTCCGACTACGCGGACAGGGAAGACGGCGCCGTCTACACCTGCGCGAGGATGATAGAGAGAGTCTGCGAGAAGCTCGGCCTCCCCACGGTCGTGATGTCCGAAGCGATCCACCTCGCGAAGAAGATCCTCTCCTCCGAGGCCCGGAAGCGGAGCGTCACACTGGCCACGGTGTCGGCCTACGCCCTCATAGCGTCTTGCAAGATAGAAGGCATCACCAGCGCCAACGTGAAGGACATAGTCAGGGCCCACCAGGCCTTGGGGAGGAGGGTGAAGTCGTCCTCCCTGATCCAGCTCTCCCTGGACTCTCCCGTCAGGGTCCCCGCCAGAGGCCCGGAGGAGTACCTCGGCCGGGTCACGGCAAGGCTGGCTTCCAACCCGAGGCTGGTCAAGCGCATCTCTGACGAAGGCGACTCCCCTACCTCGTACTTCAACTCCCTCAGGGTCGTGGCGAAGGAGATACTCGGCTCGGCGAGCTGGAGCTCAAAGGTCGGCAGGAGCCCCTGCTCTCTCGCAGCGACCGCGGTCTACGGGGCAGAGCTGCTCCTCGCGACAAGGGCTCGACGAGGCAAGAGGATAACTCAGAGGGAGGTCGCGGCGTGCGGCGATACCGCGGAGTACACGGTGAGAGAGCAGTACAGAGAGGTGTTCATGAAGATCCGTTCGGCCTCTCAGCCGGAGACTGGACTGTTGCTGCCTCCTCCGCGCTGACCGTGAAGGGCCCCGCCGGCCCGTCGGTTCCGGACTGGAAGACCTCCACCGTGACCTTCACCTGGCACTGGCCAGGCTGGCTCACCGTCCAGGTGGCGTTCAGGCCCAGCCCCATCAGCTGGCCCAAGGCGGCCTCGGCTGCCGTCTGCGCCGTCAGCACGTTTCCGGCCTCTGTGGCGTTGCACAGGCTCCCCCCGGAGCCAAGGAGGGCCGACTCGTCTGCTTCTAGGGAGTCGGAACAGAAGGCCTCCAGTCTGCCGAGGTCCACAGGCAGGTAGACAGGGTGTGACTGGTTCGAGGAATAGGTCACGCCCAGCCCCGGGACGCCTCCGCGGACAACGACGCTGAAGTTGATGTCGAGGTCTCCCGCCTGCCATCCGGAGTATGGGGCGAGCGAGACCATGTTGCCAGCCAACGACTCGTTCTGGCCCTCCGCAAAGGACCCGCGGGCCGACACGTGGTCGTAGCCGACCACGGTCGAGAGCCCGTCGAGAAAAGCCTCGACCGCGGAGGAGGCGTTCCCGCAGGACAGGAGAGTGGCTGCCAAGTGGGACTCCAGGCTGTCGAGGAGAGAGAGGCCGGCGCTCACGGCCAGAGCCGACGCCCCCGCCGCGAGGTAGCTCTCCGCGTTCGACTGCTCGGTCAGAGCCAGCTGCTGTTGAGACCCTGAGACCACCAAGGCGTTGGAGACCAGCAGGGAAGAGAAGAGCACGGCCGCGGCTAGTGTGGCCCCTACGCCGGCGCGGCTTCCCATGCCTCGAGAGTCACGTTCCGCGTTGGGAGCATGAGCGAGATGCTTGCGACTGGGCCCGTCTCAGGGGCTGCCAGGGGGCATTGTGAAGAGTCGACCGAAGCGGAGTAGACCACGGACTGGTTCGAAAGGGAGCCGACCTTCGCGCAGATCTCTTGGAGAGTCGCCTGCTGCAGCCAGACGGCGCCTGGCGTCACGAGCAGGCTCTCCAGGTCGGTCCTGAGCGAGTCCTCTTCTCGCAGCCGGGCCGCCCCCGCGTTGTTGCCGGCGGGCCCCCACGACGCCATCAGAGCTAGGCTCGACAGCCCTATCACGGCGGCGAGAGCGAGGTCGAGGAACCTCAAGGGCCGGCGATCCTCCCGACAAGGATGGTGAGGGCGAGCACGGCCAGCCCCAAGACTATGGCGAACATCAACGCCACGTCGACCATGGTCTCGACCTCAGACAACGGCCACCACCTCCAGCGAGCCGTTCACCACTGCGGCGACGTAGGCGGTCCCTGCTCGCAGCGTCATGTTGGGTAACGTGACACCGCAGACCAGAGAGACAGCGCCGGCCCCGGTTCCGTAGGTCAGCGTGCGGCCGGAGAGGGCAAGCGTGCCGTCCTGACCCTGCGTGCCGAAGGAGAAGGTGACCGAGAGTCCTGGCCGCATCTGGTCGAAGATGGAGCCGAGACCAGAGAGCGTCTGGGACTGCTCTCGCAGTTGCGCTCCCGCGGACACGACGCCCAAGCTTGGCGAGAGCAAGGCGACCAGCGAAGCGGCTGCCGCGATGTATACCGCCCACGATATGGCCGAAGAGAGGGCGGACGCGGGCGAGTCAGTCCACCCCCAGCGTCAAGACGGTCGAGTTGTAGGTGAAGACGAAGGTGTGGAGGCCGGCTTGGATGTTGAAGTGGAAGTCGCAGCTTACCCCTGTCGCCGCTGACTGGTTCCCCGACGACGTACTCAGGCTAAGCGCGCCTCCGGAACAGGTCAAGGTCGACTGCGGTATCACGAATGAAGAGGTAGAACTGCCGTTGAGGACGGCGTCCTGCGCGAGGTTCGTCAGCTCTGAGAACGAGGCCTTGCTGACGAACGCCGCCTGCACCTGGGCATACTGACCGTAGACAGCTACCGAGGCGCCCGCAAAGACCAGGGCCGTCAAGACCACGAGCGTGTACTCCACGACCTCTGCCAAGGGAAGGACATCGCGTCGGCCGATTTAACGGCCGATGTTGCCGCTTTTATCCCGCCGGCCAATCGGAGGCGTTGCAGGTCCTTCGCGGACGGGTTCAGAGCCTCTTCCTGAGGCTGACGGTCTCCGAGAAGAAGAGCCCGGCCGACCTTCCCCTCCTGTCGGAGCTGATGGGCAAGCCAGACGAAGGCCAGGCCGTCTCCTATCTGCGGTATCCCTTCGTCTACCAGGTGTCTGCGGGTGGCGCCTCCTACAAGGCGTCCTGCCCTCTGACAAACGAGGTCTTCGCAGGCCTGCGTACTGCAACGGCTCAGGTCTCGGAGGCTCTGGACCCGCGGTCAGTCGAGCCCCTCACGTTCAGCCGCCTCGTCGAAGTCCTGACTCAGATGGCGGCCGAGAGGCTGGCCGCGACCCTCCCTGAAACCAGGATCAGAGAGCTGTCAGAGCTCGTCGCGTTCGAGGCGATAGGGCTCGCGCGCGTCCTTGCGCTCGCAAAGGACAGGAACGTCACCGAGTTCTTCGTGGACTCCGACTCCTCACCGGTCTACCTGGACCACCTGAAGGCGGGCAGGTGCGAGACCGCGATCCTCCTCACCGAGAGGGAGAGGCGGGCCATCGAGACACACATGGACACCTTTCACGGCTACACGCTGGACTACAACACGCCCTCACTGAAGAACGACATCGAAGTCTCTGGGGCCAGGCTCAGGGTCTCGCTGGACCTCGAGCCGATCTCGGTGAACAGGTTCTCTCTAGACGTGAGGAGGCTCGACCTGTCCTCGCTCTCGATGAAGGAGCTGATAGACATGGGGGTCCTCTCAGCCGGGGCCGCTGCGGCCCTGGTAGGATGGGTGGAGTCCGGCGGAAACGTCACGATAATCGGGGAGACAGGCACGGGAAAGACGACGCTCCTGAACGCGATAGACGAGCAGGTCAACCCCAAGCTGCGGCGGCTGTA
>JASHVX010000064.1 GCA_030044375.1 Nitrososphaerales archaeon
CGCGTTCCACACCACATCAAAGCCGCGAACCGGCTCGCCTCCTCGAAGCTCGTCCAAGTCTGAAGTCGCGGCACGGGCGGCAGAGTGGAGATAAAAGTGCGGTCAGGCCTTGCGTCTGGTCAGAGCCAGTGCGACCAAGGCGGCACCTATCACCACGGCGGCAGCAAGAACGAGGTAAGCTGCATCGTCCTGGTCTCCGGCACCCTTCGCCGTAGTCGTGACGACTGTGACAGAGGTGAAGGTCGTCGGTTGCTCGATGGTAGAGGTGACGACAGACGTCTCGACCCTGGTCGAAGTCACGGCCTGGACCGTGGTGTACGTGACCGGCTCGACGATGGTCGTGGCAGCTTCAGTCAATGTGGAGGTAGCCGTCTGCGTAACACGGCTTTCTGAGGTCAGGGTCGCGGTGGTGGTCCTCGAGGTGGTGCTCGTGGTAGTCGTCGTCAGGGTGCTGGTGGCTGACACCGTCGCCGTCGCGGGAGCCGCGATGATGAGCTGCTGGGTCGAAGCAGCTTCGGCTCCGCTGTTGCCATCATACACCTTGATGTACTTGTAAGCCGAAGAGACGAACACCGCTATCGGGCCTACGACAACCGGCGTACTGCCGAACTCACCGATATAGAACGTACCGTTGACGTTGGTCACAGCTTCAAGCGTCCCCTTGTTCGCCGCGAAGTCTGCGACTTCAAAGGTGGGCGAGTACTGGACATCAGAAGCGCTCTGCGAGGCGAGGCCATTCTGGCTCATCAGCAGGTAGAACTGCCCGCCTGAGAACGTGATGCCCGTGAAGTTGATCGCCAGGAGATCGGTCGAAGGAGTCACGCCCACGCCATCGACCGCGGTCACTTGCATGCTCCCGGCAGGCAGGGAGAGGTTGTTCATGGCTGGCGTGAAGCTGGTCGGTGTGGGAACCTGGTTCACCACCCCCAGCGTCGGATGGCCTACGGCACCCTGCACCGGGACCGCCGGCAGGAAGGCTACGAGTGCAGCCACCAGAAGCAGTAAGAGAAGTGCCGCGGTGCCACCGAGGCGCACGGCCCGTCACATTCGCAGTACTCTATAACCATGCGCCCAGGCCGCGAGCAAGAGGAAGCAAAAAGAGGGCCGTTGCACGCCCTCTGCCGGCTATGGCCTCGCAGCTTTTCCTCGCCTGGTACTTCATCATGGGTTTCCTACTTGGCAACGGAGTCCCCCACTTCGCGTTCGGTTCTGCCGGCAAGGTCTTCCGAAGCCCGTTCGGGCAGAAGTCTTCCCCTAGGACCAACGTGCTCTGGGGCCTGTCCAACTTCGTGGCCGCCACCGTCATAGCGGCTGCCCTCATCGCGCTGAACCTATACGACGACTACTCCCTGGTGGCACTGATGGCAGGGTTCTGGCTGATGATGCTCATGTTCGGCACGGGGATCAAGCGGTTCCTCAACGAGTAGCGTCCGTCCAAATCATTTATGCTCCGTAGCCAGTCCTTCGGGCGATGGCCGCGACACTCACCCCCGACGAGCTCCTGACGACGACGCGGGCTGTCAGGAAGAGGCTCGACCTCACAAAGTCGGTAGACAGGAAGACGATCGAGGAGTGCATCTCCATCGCATCCCAGGCGCCGAATGCCGGGAACGCGCAGTCCGTGCACTTCCTGGTGGTGACCGACCCCGAGAGACGCGCCTCGCTGGCCGCGCTCTACAGGAGGTGCTCCGCAGGGTACTTCGCCTCGCGGAAGCCGTCGATGCTCCCCTCCTCAGGCGACCCGGTAAGGGACGCAGCGATGGAGCGCAAGTTCGAGTCGGAGCTGTACCTCAACGAGCACCTCCACGAGGTGCCTGTCCATGTCATCCCCTGCATCATCGGCAGGACGGACGGCCTAGGCATACCGGCACAGGCCGCGCTCTGGGGCTCGGTCTACCCTGCGGCCTGGAGCTTCATGCTGGCCGGCAGGGTCAGAGGGCTGGCCATGACGTTCACCACGATTCACCTGCGCGCAGAGGAGGAGGCGGCTGGGCTCCTGGGCATCCCCTTCAAGGAGGTCATGCAGGCGGGGCTCCTGCCGGTCGCACATGCCAAGGGGACGAGGTTTCGGAGGGGCTTGAGGAGGCCCGTCTCAGAACTGGCACATTGGGAGAGGTGGTGAGGGAACGGGAGAACCTAGCTCAGCCTCACAGGCTGAGCCGTCTCCGTCGCCGGAGTTATGACCACTCCCGTGCCGAACGCGATTATCTCGTCCATCGTGGCCCCGACCTCTGTCGAGTCGAACATTATGCTCAGTACCGCATTCGCGCCCATGCTAGCCGCGTGTTCGGCAAGCCTGTCCAGCGCCTGCTGCCGTGCTTGGCTGGCCATCTGAGTGTACTCGTTGATCTCCCCGCCTTTGATAGACCGAAGCCCTGCCATGAAGTTCCCGCCGATCCCTCGCGAGCGGACTGTTATCCCATAGACCATCCCGAGCACTTTGGTGACCTTGTAGCCGGGTGCGTGATTAGTCGTCAGCATCATAATCTTCCCCGAGTCGGAGCTCATGCGTGTTCCGAGTGCAAGTCAGTACATAATCGTTCCGACATGGAACCCTGTCAGGGGAAATCAGAGTTTTAAGCAAGGCCCCCAAAAGCAGGGACAATGGAGAGGGGCAGGGTCCTGAAGACGCGCTTTGGTCCTCAAACGGAGGCCGAGTCCGGTCCGGACCTCGCCATTTGAGCAATTCCCTGCCCCATGGCCGATTTAAGCGGTCCGTGCCTTAAGAGCATATTTACCAAGGTTGCCTCCTGAACCGTCAGAAGGTCTGAGCCCAAGTCACATGACTCCTTCAATCGCATGTCTCAACAGCGTACGATGGCAGTGAGCTTCGTCTTTGCAGGCGCACAGCAACGTTATCGTACCCTCTCTCGAGTCGGCGGCCAGTCGCTCCAGCAGGCCGACCTTGCCGGCCAGGCTCGCCCTGTATGCCCTTGAGTACTCGGGCCAGCCTACTTCTCCTGCCTTCCACCGCCTGATCAACTCCTTCTCAGTACCAAGCTCCTTCAGCCATACGTCGACCTTCGACTTCGATATCCCTCTCGGCCACGTCCTCATGACCAGGACCCGCTTTCCGTCAGACGCTGCCGGCTCTTCGTAAACCGTCTTCTTTGTCTTGATCGTCAACTCAGTCCTCCCCCCGGTTGGCTCCCTCTATCGCTTTCCTCAGCACGCCTGTAAGCATAGCCCTCGTTAGTTTCCCAGTGTTTGTGTTCCTGGGACTGGGGTGATAACAGGCCCAGACGCAAGGGAGTCCCTCAAAGGCGAAACCACGGGCGTGCTCGAACTTGACGCCCGCGGTCTGGGCTCCCTTCGTAGCGGCCCAGCGGAGAGTCGATGCGAACGCGAGGTGTCCTAGGGCCAGCACGGCCTGGGCCTGCGTGAGGAGGCTCATCTCCGAGTCGAGATATCCGCTGCAGGCCAGAAACTCTTCGCGGGTCGGCCTGTCGCCAGGCGGGACGCACTTTACGGCCGCCGTCATGTAACAGCCTTTGAGCAGCAGCCCGTCGTCCTTGGACAGCGACTCTGGCTTGTTGGCTAGCCCGGCGTCGTAGAGGGACCTCATCAGGAAGGCCGCCGACCTGTCCCCGGTGAAGACACGTCCAGTCCTATTGCCGCCATGGGCTGCGGGCGCGAGGCCCACGACTACTATCTTGGCGTCGATGTCTCCGAACCCTGGAACCCCTCTCCTCCAGTACTCCTGGTTGCGAAAGGCCGCGCGAGGAGGAACCCCCTCTCTGAACTCGACGAGCCTCGGACACCTCCTGCAGGCGGCCACGGCCAGATTCAGCCTGCCGATGCCGTCCGCCCTCTCGCGCCTTCCCTTGGGGCTCATTTCGCCGCTAGAGACTTCGTGCAGACCTGGGAGTACTCGCACGCACGACACTTCGCGACGCTCGTGCTCGACGTCGGCTCGCGCTCACCGCGCCAATATCCTCTCTTTGCCCCGATGCTCGCGACTGCGGCGGCCCGGTCATGCACTAACAGATGGAACTTCATCCTTCCAGCATACTCGGACTCCAGCTCAGAGGTCGTCCCGTCGGTCAGGGCCTTGGACACCCTGAGTATCCAGGGACCCTTGTCGTCTTCTGACAGTTCACTCCCCCTGAGCCTCACCAGGGCCAGGCGGAGACTCGAACAGTTGAACCCCATCAGGTCGAGCAGCAGGCCGTAGATCCTCGTCTGGACGACCTGGTCATCCCAGAGCAGGCCGGGGTCGCCCTTCGTCGTCTTGAGCTCCACGAGCCACACCGGTCTCCCTTCCGACCATATGACGTGGTCGGGCGTACCGATGATGCGGAGGCCCGCGACGCTTCCCCACAGCCTCAGCACGGCGAAGCTAGGCTCCTTCCTCCTGACGAGCGCAGAGAATGCGTCCTTGCCGATCTCGACTTCAGGGACCAACTCGTCGTGAAGCGCCGTCCCCTGGGCCTTCGCCTTCGAGGGAAGCTCTCCGAGCGCGAACTCGTTCTCCACCTTGAACTCGCAGTAGAACTGGCCGGCTATGCTCGAGACGCCCACGAAGCGGAGGCCATGGCGGAACTCTGGCTTGGCAGACACCATGAACGCCTCCTCCCTTCGCCACAGCTCCTCGAGGAAGGCCTCCGACAAGCGCGACTCGAGGCGCCTTCCAGTCTATCTAACTGTTCTCAGCTCGGAGCCGGGAAAAAGGATGAATTAGCCCATGCCTGACGTCTCAGTCCGTGTTCGAGCCCAACCTCGCCGAGGACGCTCCCTGGAAGAGGAGGTTCCGCATCCCTAGGGCCGCCATCCACATGGCCTCATACAACCCCGAGCGTGTCCTCCTCGCGAGCAACCAAACGGGAGTCTACGAACTGTACTCCTACCTCCTTCTCACCGGCGCGCTGAAGCAGCTCACGGACAGGCCGTCAGGAACAGCGTTCGGGACGATCTCCCCAGATGGACGCCAAGTCTACTATGTAGACGACAAGGAAGGAAACGAGACAGGGCACATCGTCAGGATACCGTTCGAGGGCGGCGCGCCCCTGGACATGACGCCCGACATGCCGGACTACACCCTGGTCAGCCCCATGATCGATGGGACGGGCTCTCGCCTTGGTTTCACTGTCCCAGGCTCCGACGGTTTCGACTCTTACGTCGTCGCCACCAAGGAAGGAAAGCCAGGCAAGCCCAGGATGATTATCAGGAGCACGAAGATGGCCGACGGGCCGCTGTTCTCCCGGGACGGGGCCGTCTCCGTGGTGAGCTCGGCAGAGCGGTTCGGCGGGCTAGACTTCACGATAACCGCGTTCGATACCGACTCAGGCCAGAAGCTCCGGGAACTGGCGGACGAGTCGAGCAGAGTCGACCCAGTCGAGTTCTCTCCCGCCTCAGGCGACAACCGCCTGCTCGCCGAGAGCAACAGGAGCGGAAGCATGCGCCCCCTCTTGTGGGACGCTCGCACAGGGGAGCGCACGGACCTGCAGGTGGACAGCATCGAAGGCGAGATCGCCGGCATGGGATGGTCCCCTGACACGCAGAAAGTCCTCCTTCGCCAGACCGACAAGGCGACCACGCAGCTCTGGACCTATGACCTGGCGTCCTCCGAGACTGCCAGGGTCCCCCACCCGGAAGGGACGGTGGCAACGGCACGCTTTCGGACGAACGAGTCCGTCCTGATGGCCTGGCAGGACTCCACCAACCCCACCCAGTTGCTCTCTCTCGACCTCCGGAACCCCTCCACAGCCCCCGATACGTACCTGGCTCCGAGGAGCGTCCCGGCGTCGAGGCCCTGGCGACGTGCGACATTCAGGTCGTCAGACGGCCAGGAGATTCAATGCTGGTATGCGACCCCCGAAGGAAAGGGGCCGTTCCCCACGATTTTCGAGACTCACGGCGGGCCGACCAACGTGATGTTCAACACGTTCTCCCCGAGGAGCCAGATCTGGCTCGACCACGGGTTCGCCTTCGTCACTGTCAACTACAGGGGCTCGACGACCTTCGGGAAGGAGTTCGAGAAGAAGATCAACGGAGACATCGGGCACTGGGAGGTAGAAGACATGGTCGCCGGCCGCGACTGGATAGTCAGGAACGGGATCGCCAAGCCCGAGGAGATCTTCCTCACAGGTTGGTCCTACGGCGGATATCTGACGCTGCAAGCCATGGGCGTCCATCCCGAGCTCTGGGCCGGAGGGATGGGGGGCGTCGTGGTGGCTGACTGGGTGACCGAGTACGAAGACGAGCCAGAGGCCATGAGAGGCTACGACGTGGCCTTGCACGGCGGGACCCCGGCGGAGAAGCGGGAGGAGTACGAGCGGGCCTCCCCCATCAGCTACGTAGAGAAACTGGCGGCGCCCCTCCTGATAATCCAGGGCAAGAACGATGTCCGCGACCCGCCCCGTCAGGTAGAGCTCTACGACGCCAAAGCCAAGGCCCTCGGCAAGGACGTCACCGTGGTGTGGTTCGATACTGGACACGCAGGCTCAGGAATGAACGTCGAACTTGCGATTAGCCACCACGAGACCATGCTGCACTGGATGCAGAAGGTCATGAGCAAAGGAACGGCGAAGTGAGCGGCAGGCCGCCGACGAGGGCGGCCGCACGGCAGCAGGTCCGGGCTACTTATCTGCCAGAGTCTTACTCTGCCAGAGCCCGATGACGTTGCCTTCTGTGTCTTCGAAGTAGGCGGCCCAGCCCATGTCGCCGACCGCATTCTTCTTGCCCACCGCCTTCCCTCCGAGCTTGGCCACCGTCTTGAGGCTGGCGTCGATATCGTCGACCGAAATCGTCACTGTCACGGCCTCGGGCGCCATCTCGCCTTTCTTCCCCATTCCCCCGTTGATTGCCCCAGGCTTCTTCGGTCTCCCATCCCTGTCGGAGTCCGTCGTGCCGGCCGCCCAGTACGGGTTCTCTCCATATTGGTTGAAGGTCCAGCCGAAGGCCTTCGAATAAAATGCCGAAGCCCTCTTGGGATCCTTCGCAGGTATCTCGAAGTGAACCACAGAATCCATTGGGCTCGTCAAATCTGAGCAGAATTTAAGCCATGTCACTTATCTTTCGAAACCGCGACGAGGCCCGCTGAAACTGACGCCGGCTAGGCCTTCCGCGCCACCAGCAGTTGCGAGAAAGCCGCGCCTTTGAACATGACAAGGTCCGACTCAGGGACGCCTGCTTTCCTGGCTTCTTCAAGAAGCATCGGGTGCTCGACCTTCGCGTAGACGAAGCCGGCCCGCCTCGCCATGTCTTCCAGCTCGCCGTTCTCGTAGAAGTGTAGCCTGCTCGCCGCAGGTTCGGGAGCCGCCGGCGTCCCCTTCATCTCCTTCGAGCCTGTGAAGGCCACGAACCTGCCTCCGCTCTTCAGCACTCTGGTGATCTCCTTGAACGACTGGAGAGGGTCCGGGATGAAGCCCAGAACGCCTGTCATCACCGCGCACGTGAACTTCCCGTCCTCGTATGGCAGCGAGCCTGCATCTCCCAAGGTGATCTTCAGCCTGCTCCCGGCGAGGGACGCCCGGTTCGTCTCTGAGGCGAGCCGTACCATCTCCCGACTGTGGTCTATGGCCTCGGCGGTGCACCCGCTCTTGAGCGCCTCGTGCAGGAAGGCGCCACCACCACATCCGACCTCTAGGAGATGGTCCTCAGGTCGCAGGGCCAGCACGTCGAGTATCGCATAGAAGTTCGGCCAGTGGTAGAGCGGATTCCTGTAAACGTCCTTGGAGCGAGCCCCTGTAGGTCTCCTCGCAATCCTATCTGTGATCCAGTCACCCAGCCTATCCGGGGAGGACGCTTGCAGCAACGGCGCCGCCATCTCGCCAGTGAACCATCCTAGCAGTTCCTTCGCGTCGCTGCCGACGACATGGCCCCAGCCGCGCTGCTCGACACTGACGGTCGTCTCTCCCTCGTGCTGCGAGAACGTGATCACGAGCTCCGAAGTCGCAGGCTCCCAGGTCTTCGGGCGCCACAGGAACGAGATCCGCTCGCCGGGCTTCCATTCCTTGACCGTCCCTACCTCTACGCCCCGCTGCATCACTTTCTTCTCGGCGCCGGTCCTGTCGATCTGCATCCCGCGGTCGGCGAGCGCCAGCTCTATCTCATCGGCGAAGACATCGAATGCCTCCTTAGGGGTCAGAGAGACATCGACGCTCGAGGTGACGGTTCCGCCCACGCCGCCTGTGATGTCGCCATCTTTGTCTTTAAGTTCGCCCATGGTCTTCGAGACAGATCTAATGATCCTGAGAGTCCGCGACGTCGCCGGTATGGCGTTAACTCTTGACTACGGCTCCACAGTTCGAGCACGTCCTTTGCGTTGATATGTCGTTGAGCGCTCCGCAGTACTTGCAGGGGACCTTGACGACCTCCCTCTGGATTATGGTCGTCTCCTTTTCCTTTTGCGGCCTGTCGGAGAAGTCTTCCTCCTCGCTCACCGAGTCCCTCGTGTAGTTGTACCCGCAGCCCTTGCAGCGGTATGTCGTCCGCACCGTCTTTCTCACGACCGGAGCCCTCTCCTGTCGCGACGTCGTGGAGGTCTCTGTCACCATGCTGCCCGTGCCATCGTGCTTCGACGTAGTGGTCGTGTCCTGTCGTGTGACGACGCCGTAGCCCCTCTCTGCGCTAACCACCTGCGAGCCCGTCGCACCAATCGTACCATGCCTGCCGCACGAGGGGCACTTGGCCCTGGTGAAACGCCAGACCAGGTAGACGACCCCGCAGACCAGGCCCAGGTAGAACAGGACCGGTATGAACACAAGGAGCAGTGCCGCGATGACTGCGGCCGCGAGCGCGGCCGCCAGCATGGTCCTCATCCCCTTGCCCGCACCTCCACGGTCGCTTTCTCCGTTCCTTCGAGCCCGAGCCACGTGGCGCCTGAGCGTCTCAACTCAGGAAGGACGTGACTGCCAACACTGCGAAGATTGCCAGATAGCCAACGAGAGCCCACCGGAGTATCATGACACCTTCGGGGCTGAGCTCGCCACGTGCCACGCTCCTCGCGGCCATCCGGTACAGCAGGCCAAAAACAAGCAGCAGTGCCCCTGCGAACGCGACGACCGCCACAAGGGCATCGGTGTTCAGGCTTGTCACCTAGTAGATCGCCAGATGCGCCATTATGAGGATGATTATCACCTGGAATACTGCCTGGCTCGCCGCGAGCCTGACGTTCCTTATCGTCAGCTTGGAGATAAGCCCGGGGTCTGGCTTCGCCTTTGCGAGCTCCAGAAAGATCCTGACGCCGTTAGGAAGGAAGACGCCAAAGCCCTGAGCGACGAGGATGAGCACCACGACACCGGCAGCCATTATCCACACGCTGTGGAGGTCGAACTTGCCGAAGTCCTGTGCAAGGTAGATTCCTGAGGTTATAGCCGTCGAGGCGAGGGAGGGAATGATGAAGAAGGTCGTCGGCGTAAGCCTCTTCGCAATCTCGACTCGCGCAGGCACTTCAAGAGACCTGAGTATCTGAGACATCACCAGACCCATGTACAGGTCGAAGCCGGTCCAAGTGCCCCCTGTAATCACATGGACGTAGTCGAGGAGCAGCACGCTCTTGGACACCAAGGCGACGACGAGGACGACCGGAGGTACGATTCCAATCGCGAAGCTCCATCTGAGGAGCTTCTTTGTGAACGGCGGCAGCGTCGAAGTTGCGCCTTGCGCCTGGCCCTGAGCCTGAGCCACGGTCTCTCACCCAGACCTCCCCTTTCAAAAGGGCTTGGGCCAAGCGCGAGCGTACGAAGTGGTCGGGCTAGTCCCCTTTGCTCGCTTCCTGTCCCGTGCTGCCTTTCTCGTCACAGCAGTTGCAACAGCAGCAACAACACGCCATATTATCGCCTCCTCCACAGTGTATTGGACGGCAGTGATTTATTGACTGACCGGGGTCAAACCCTCTCTAAAGGGCCTGGCTAGCGGCCCGGCGAGTCGTCGGTCAGATTTACCTACTTGAGGTCTTTGCGCATCTCTTCTGCGAGCAGCCGCCACATGCCGGAGTCGTCGCGGGCGAGCTCCGCCGCCATCCTCGCAACTTCTTCATCAGACGGGCGCCTTCCATAGTTTATCTGCAGCCCGGTGAAATCCAGCCTTGACCCCTTGCCTGAAGGCACGACCTGGTACCAGAACTGAGAGTGCAGGTTCGGGCCCCCGATATGGGTGTTCGTCCACGCCAGCCTATCCCGGTTCAACCTGACCAGCCTCTGCTTTGTGACAGGACCATCTCTGCCGACAACCGTGTCGGTGAGAATGATAGTGTCCTCGTTCAGCCGTTCTATCTCTCTCCTCCCGTTCTTCCCCATTATCGTCCAGTCGTCCGGCTTGTAGTCGACGCACCAGGCGTAGGCCCTGTCTGCCGGAGCGTCGAACTCCTGACTGAAGCTGTAACGGACCGAGTACGACGTCTGCATGCTCGAGCACGCTCGCGCACTCTGATAATGAAGATTGCTGCCCGGACGGGCGCCGTTAGTAGATTGCCGACGCCCTGCCTCCCTCGGAAACGCTTAACGCGAAAAGCCCGGCCACCAGAGGCGTGCGGACCTATACCACAGACATGTATGAAGGGATGCTCGCAGAGACTGTCGTCGTTGACGCCCACAAGGGCTTGCGGACCAACGCGTACTTCGCGCGCCCGCTCGGCGCCGGGCCCTTCCCAGGCGTCGTGTTGATCCACCACAGGCCGGGGTGGGACGAGTGGTACAAGGAAGCCACGAGGAAGTTCGCCTACCACGGGTACCTGGCCATCTGCCCCGATCTGTACTTCGGATTCGGGCACGGCACTCCCGAGGAGGTTACTGCCAAGATGCGTGCCGCCGGAGGCGTGACTGACGACGACGTCGTAGCCGATGTAGCGAGCGCAACGGCCTACCTGAAGTCGCTCCCCACTTCAAACGGAAAGGTGGCGGGGTTCGGTTCCTGCTCTGGCGGGCGTCACGTGTTCCTAGTCGCGTGCAGGACGAAGGCGCTGGACGCAGCCGTCGACTGTTGGGGAGGGTCCGTGGTAATGAAGAAGGAAGACCTCGTACCCAATGCGCCTGTCTCTCCCTTGGACTACGCGTCAGGCCTCTCATGCCCCTTACTCGGCCTGTTCGGAAACGAGGACCGGAACCCCGGACCGGAGATGGTGGACCAGATCGAGGCCGAGCTGAAGAGGCTGGGAAAACCATACGAGTTCCACAGGTATCAGGGCGCAGGACACGGCTTCTTCTACTACCACTCGCCCACCTACAGGCAGGAGCAGGCGGTCGACGGGTGGAGCAAGATATGGTCGTTCCTGGAGAAGAACCTGGGCTCGTGAACAGGCGTTGACGGAGCGCGCCGACATGCCCTCTTCGACGACGAAACGGGCCGGTCTGCACTCGGCCGCACTTGTGCTGCTCCTCTCTCTTAGCCTGGTCACCGTGACCAGCACGACTTCGGTGTCGTACACTACTAGCAATCTCAGCTCGTGGTGCACCGGCCTCAACCTCACCTGGGAAAGCTCCACCAACACCTGCGCGGTGACAGGCAGCGTCAGAATGAGCGACGTGGACGTCTCAAGCGGGGAGACGCTCCAGATAGCCGGCAACGGCGTCCTCACAATCGATAACAACGCGACGCTCACAGTCGAGAGCGGCGGAAGCGTCACCATCGTGGGCTCGGGAGAATTCGGCAGCGGGATCATCGGGACCTCAG
>JASHVX010000065.1 GCA_030044375.1 Nitrososphaerales archaeon
CCACGGGGACCTCCTGAGGAAGTTCCTCCCTCGCAGCAGGACGCACGGCGCCAAGAGGCGCAGCCGGAGACGGCTGGCTCCAGAACAGAAACGAGACCCGGCCCGTCACGGGCGATGATAGGGAGACCTTGAGGTCGGCGGAAACCGGGATGAAACGGCTGTCCCGTGCGGAGCAAGGCCAAACGTGGTCGATGAAACGCCTGCAGGAGACCAGGGTAGGCCGCTGAGCTGAATCCCGCATAGAACAGGAGGAGGACTACGGCCGACACGCGCCTTCTGAGCGAGTCGTGGGCCTTGCGCTTCAAGTCTAGCGAGAGATCTTGTTAGGACGGCCGACCGCGGTGAGCGTCGATGACCCGTTCACCTTTTCCACCCTGATGAGATGCTCGGCCATCGACTCCAGCTCCCTTTCGTGTGAGACGATGATGACTTGGACCGCGTTCAGCTTCTCCATCAGTCCCCGCATCTTGTTCAGCTCCTCCTTGGAGAATCCGTCCGTGGGCTCGTCGAGGATGATCAGTTCAGGCCTCACAGACAGGTCCTCGCTGACCACGGAGTTGAGTGCGAAACGATATGCTAGCGCCATGCTGGTCCTCTCTCCTCCGCTGAGCGCTTCGTAGTCTTGGGAGAAGCCCTCTCTCTCGAAGACGGGTGAGAAGTCCTCTCTCACCCTCACGAGTACCTCCGGGTCGTCCACTAGAGAGGCGAAGAATCGCTGGAAGTGCTCATTGAACCGGGCCATCGCCCTCGCCATAGTCTGCTTCTCGACTAGTTCCACCGTCGGCCTGAAGAAGTCCGAGAGCCACGTTTCGTAGCCTCCGAGCCTCAAGGCCTCCTTCGCTTCTCTGTCCTTCCTCTCCAACTCCGCTGAGAGGCGGGCCAGCCTCTCCGCAGTCTCGTTCCTCTTGGTCCTCGCCTCTCCCAGCTCGATGCTGATCCGCTCTTTCTCCTTGCGTGCCGCTCCCAGCCGGTCCTCCAAGGCCTTGATCTCTTGAGACAGACCGACCAACTCTGACTCTCTAGGGATTAAGGCGGCGAGTTCCGACTTGAGCGTCGTCAGGCGTTCCTCAGACTCTCGGATTCTGGTTCGAGTCGTCGCGATGTCAGCCTCGGCCTCGGTCTTTCGCTTCACTGCTCTTTCATGGTCTCTCTCGTCCTCGAAGAAACGACGGGCGTTGTCGACGAGCTCCTCGGCCGAAGCGACGCGGCCAGACGCAGCCTTGATGTCAGAGTCAACGACTCCTGCCTCCTCCTTCATGTGCTCGACATCTGCCGAGAAGTCCTCGGACAGCTTCTGGCGGCAGACCGGGCAGACCCCGTTGGAGATCAGCTTCCCGTCTCTCTCAAGCTGTATTTCAAGCGCGCCTCTGCGGGCGGACAGCGTCGCCAGCTCTCCTCTCTCCCGCCGCAGCCCTAGCTCCAACTCCTGCAGGCTCGAAGTAGGCCTCTGCCCTGGGTCGAACGCTGATGTCGCAGGATTGATTTCGCTCTTCAGGCGCTCTTCCAGTCTCGCTACGCTTGCTCTGTGATCCTTGAGCAGCCTCTCCAGCTCGAGGACGCTCCGCCTCAGAGTCGGGACGCCGCCCATTGCCATACCAAGCGCCTGGCGCTTCTCGACCAGCACCCTCGACTCGGCGTCAAGCCCGGCGACCTTTGTGACCGCGTCCTCCTCGCCGGATTGAAGTCGCCTGACTCGCGAGTCAAGCTCTGCTTGGAGCTCTGACCTCTCCTTGAACTCGCGCCTTCCTTCTTCAAGGTCAGCGCTGGCCTTCTTCAGCCCGTACGACATCCTTCCCAGCCGCGTCTCGAGTAGTGATGAGTTCTCCGCCGCCGCCTGATAGCTTTGGACCCCAAGGACGCGCCGGATGACGTAGAGCCTGTCGTCTGCCTTCTGCGTCAGGATCTCTTTCATCTGTTCCTGTGGGGTAAACACAGCGTACCTGTACACCAAGCTCTCTGCCAGAGGGTGTGTCGGCTCGTTGAAGCCGAGTATCGATATTACACGCTCCTTCAGCTCGCTCGGGGAAAGCTTCTCCCTCACCCCGTCCGTCCAAATCAGGCACTCGGACTGCACGACATCTTCCCCCTTCCTCCTGAGCTTGCGCTCGACCGTGTATGTCACCCGACCGACATCGAAGGCCACCCTTACGTCGCCCTCCTCTCTTCCCTCGGTCAACAGGTGCTCCCCCTTCGTGTCGCTGAAACCGAACAGGGCGAACTCGAGCGCGAGCAACAGCGTGGACTTCCCGGAGCCTATGTCCCCTTCCAGTAGGACGACGCCCTCGGGTAGCTCCACTGAGGCGAGTGAGCCGCTCCTGTAGCTCCTGATGTTCCTCAACTCTATCCTTCGGACTAGCATCACTCTTCAGCCTTGACGCCCAGTACTCCCAGTCCAGCCGCCGACATCCTCTGCTCGAACTCCGCCTTGCTCTCATTCTCGCGTCTGCTCTCCTTCAGCGTCCGAAGCAAGTCCATGGCCAGGCTGACACCCTGTTCTCCTGTGAGCCTGGGGTCGTGTGAACGAACTCTTGCTATCTGCTTCTCGAAGAGCTCCTTCTCCACTACCACCGCGGGTCTCGACAGTGGGGCTTCGAGCGCGACCTCCCTCGATGTGAGGTGGCTGATGTTTGAGAGGACTACGAGTGGACCCGAGCGGAGCAGCCTCTTCCGTATTGAGGAGAAGTCTATGTCAGACGTCCTACCTTCGCTCAGTTCGCCTTCGACCGTCAACAGGACCACCTTCCCGGGGGCGTCCACAGACTCGGCTGCCTCCAACAACTCCCTCGCAGCCCGACCTGCGCTCTTGCCGTTGACCGAGTAGTAGACCTCGGCGACCTGGCATACGTTGACAGGTACGAACTCGACGCCCAGCACCTGATGGTCGTCGAAGTCAACCATGTAGAACCCACGCACCTCCCCGCGTGCCAGAGGAAGCAGCTCCGAGTACTCGGTGGCGAAGAGAGGACCCGGGAAAGCGATGTTCTCTCTCCCAGGCAACGAGCTCACGCTCCGGTCGTGGACATGGCCCCCGGCATAGTATGCGAAGCCCGATGGCAGGTCCTCGGCCGGCATCCCCTCCATCATCTCCAGCGACTTCGGCTTCAGTTCCTCGAGGCTGCCGTGGAACACGAAGATCTTCAGCCCCGGCTCGTCCTCGAGTGCCTTTCTGTCCAGTCTGGCGTAGTCGTCCCTGTCTATTGAGAGCTTCCTCCCCGAGATGCCGCAGAGCATGGGGCCCGAGGGGTCCTTCACGAACCTCAGCCTGACAATCTCCTGCGAGTCCTCCCTGTCCTCAGCCTTCGTGAAGAGGCCGGCCCCGTCCAAGACGTCCACTATCGAAGAGTAGTTGGGACTGAAGTCGTGCGACCCGTAGATCGCGTAGAACCTGATGCCGCTGCGGACGGCTTCGTTCATCTTCGCCGCAGCCCTGCTCACAGCGGAGAGGTCCGGTATGTTGGAGTCGAATATGTCCCCCGCCAGTATGACGAAGGCGACCCTGTCTGCGATGCACCTGTCAATCGCGGCGTCGAATGCGTCAAGGACGAGCTTTCTGAGTTCGGGCTGTCTGAAAGCCCCGATATGGATGTCCGACATATGTGCGAACCGGGGCATCGAGCGGGCTGCGAGAGCCGAGTCCTATTTGAGGAGTGACATGAGTTGAGTCAGTTTCAGTGCGCTCCCTCCCCGCGTAGCTTAAGTGTGAAGCGCGCCCGCGAAAGCATGTGGCAAGGAAGATCGCCTGGCTCTCTAGCGTCATACCGCCCAGCGTGGTCGGCTTGGAGGAAAGCGTGGCGAAGTCGATCGAGGTCGTCGAGTCTCCGCCGGCATGGATGTGCCTCGAGTGCAGGGGTGCCAAGCTGCTCTGCGGCAAGCCCGTCTGCCCAATCATAGTGAAAGCACAGTCGATGGCAAGGCAGGTCGTCCCGATGACGAGGGACGAGATCGATGGCTCCTCGCCACCTGGAGTGTTCGTGGGAAGGCACGGGTATCCGAAGGTCTCGATCGGCCCGATGGTGCCCGCTCGGTTCGGCGATACCGCCATCCTCGACACGCCCGAGGACTGGCTCGGCAGGCCTCTGGACCAGATAGTCGACTACCGCTTCTCGCTCGTCAGGGGGAACTCCAGGGCGAGCGTGGACGAAGCGGCGAACCCAGGCAGGCTTCTGTCCTCCCTACAGGAGCTGGCGATGTCGGCGAGGCC
>JASHVX010000066.1 GCA_030044375.1 Nitrososphaerales archaeon
CAGATACTGGCTAAGGTCAACTCGGCCTACTGCCCGGCCAAGGTCCTCGAGGGAAACGCGCCGATGGAGTACTCAAGATACATCATCTTCAGGAAGCAGAGGTCCTTCAGGATAGAGAGACCACAGAAGTACGGTGGGAACGCGGAGTTCTTCTCCTACGCGGAGCTCGAGCGCGCCTTCGTCGACGGAGGCCTGCATCCCGCAGACCTGAAGAGGGGGGTCGGCGAGTCCTTGGACGAGATAATACGACCCATCCGCGAGCACTTCGAAAAGGATCCGGGCGCGAGAAGACTGTACGCAACGGTGAAGTCGGCAGAAACGACGCGCTGAAGCCACGGGGGCGAAGGCCAGCCTCCCGGGCGGGGGCAGGCAGACCTGCGTTCGTTGCGGACGCCATGCTGGGCTCGCTCGCCAGGAAACTCAGGGCACTAGGGTTCGAGACGACTTACAGCCGACAGGGAGCCGACGACAGGTCCATCAGGGCGGCCAGATCGTCGGGTGGCGTCATCCTGACCCAGGACCGCTCCTTGGCGGCGCGCGCCCGCGCTTGCGGGACTGACGTGATGCTCGTCGTAGGGAAAACAGACGCGGAGCGGATTTCTTCGCTGGCCCGCTTGGCCAGGGAGGACGGCGTGGCACTCGTGAGAGGGGCTCCCCGCTGCTCTCTATGTGGCGGGACCCTACGCGTGCTCCGCAGGGGGGAGGTCAAGGGCAAGCTTCCGGACAAGGTCAAGGAACGCCACAGGCTCTTCTTCAGATGCACGGCCTGTGGCCACTACTACTGGAAGGGTGGCCACTGGAAAGGGTTAAGCCGTTTTGGGAGGATGCTTGCCCGCGTCCAAGCCACACATGACCCCCGAAGAGAAACGGCTCGCGCTCGGCCTCGCCAGGGACTCGGTCGAGAGTCTGGTCAGGGGAGCGCGGGGGAGCGCGCGCCCCCCACACGAAGGAATATTCGGCGAGCTGCGCGGCGTGTTCGTTACCCTCAACACCACCAAGGGCCCGGAGAGGTTGAGGGGATGCATCGGGTTCCCCTACCCGGTCAAGAAGCTCGGCGAGGCGATAGTCGAGGCGGCAGAGCTGGCCGCCGCCGAAGACCCCAGGTTCCCTCCAGTCGCCGAAGGGGAGCTGGACGCCATAACCATTGAGGTCAGCGTCCTCACGCCACCCAAGGAACTAACGGGCCCGAGGGAGCGGCTACCCTCCGCCGTCAAGATTGGGAGGGATGGGATCATCGTCTCCGACGGAAGCTCGAGTGGCCTCCTGCTCCCTCAGGTCGCCACAGAGTTCGGCTTCGACGCGACGGAGTTCCTGAGCCAGGCATGTTTCAAGGCAGGCATCCCACCAGACGCGTGGCTCGGCGCCTCTACCAAGGTCCAGACGTTCCAGGCGGAGGTCTTCGGCGAGGCCACGCCGCGGGGAGGCCTGACCGGTGCCGGCCGCTCGACCGCTGAATAGCCGTGCCGTCCACATCATGCTTTTAGCACGTCCTGAGCCGCCCCAACCTATGGGGTCGCCCTCCTTCGAGCGTGCGAGCGCAGCCGAGGTGCTCTCCGGCACGAGAGGTCCGATGGTCGAGCTCAAGGGGTGGGCGGCTCGCAAGCACACAGTCGGCGGGCTCGTCTTCGTACTTCTGAGGGACGGCACTGGGTACATCCAGGTGTCCGTGAAGAAGGGCACAGACTCGGCTGGGGCCTTCGCGGCCGCAAGGGCGAGCACCAAGGAGTCCGCGGTCGAGGTCAGGGGCACCGTAAGGGACGACGCGAGGGCCCCAGGAGGAAAGGAAGTCGCGGCGTCTGAGTTCGTCGTAGTCTCGCCGGCCGACAGCTGGCCGATAACAAAGACCGCCGTCCGTTCGGCGTCCTACCTCTTCGACAAGAGGCACCTCAGCATCAGGGGGCCCAAGGCGATCGCCGCCATGCGCATACGCGCAGAGGTGATAGGCGCCGCGTTCGACTTCTTCAGGGAGAACGGCTTCCAGCTGATCAGCGCGCCCACATTCGTCCAGGCCGCCGTGGAAGGAGGTTCGACCCTCTTCTCGCTTGACTACTTCGGCAAGAAGGTGAACCTGAGCCAGAGCGCCCAGTTCTACGAGGAGGCGGCGCTCGCGGCCCTGCAGAAGGTATGGATCTTCCAGCCCGCGTTCAGGGCGGAGAAGTCGAAGACGCCCAAGCACCTCACCGAGTTCTGGATGATAGAGTCTGAGCAGGCCTTCGCCGACCAGCAGGACAACATGCGCGTGCAGGAAGGGCTGCTGTCCAAGATGGTCGAGAGGGTCATAGCGAACAGGAGCCAGGACCTGAAGACCCTCGGGAGGACGATGAGGCAGCCACCACTCCCCTTCCCGAGGATGACCTACGACGAGGCGAGAGAGCTGGCGAAGGGTGAGGGATACCCCTTCGAGTGGGGCGAGGACATCCCGACCGAGGCGGAGAGGGCTGTCAGCCTGACGCAGAAGTCTCCCTTCTTCATCACCGACTACCCGCTCTCGGCGAGGAGCTTCTACCACATGACCTATCCAGACAGGCCGAAGGTGACGAAGTCGGCCGACCTCATCGCTCCCGAAGGGGTGGGAGAGCTTGCGACAGGAGGCCAACGGATACACGACCATCAGGAGCTCATGTCGCGCATATCGAGCCAGGACCTCCCTGCCGAGTCGTTCTCCTGGTACCTCGAGTTGAGGAAGTTCGGGATGCCTCCGCACTCGGGCTTCGGCATCGGGGTGGAGAGGACGACGCGCTGGATTGCAGGACTCAGGCACATCCGGTCGGCGAGTCTGTTCCCGCGAACACTTTCACGAGTCTCCCCCTAGGTCATGCTTATCTACCGCAAGTGAAAGTTGCGGCAGGTTTGTCCGAGGCCAACGAAGAGCTCGAGCTCGACACACTCCCTGGCGTGGGCCCGGCCACCAAGCAGAAGCTCAACGACGCCGGCATCATGACGATTCTCGACCTCGCCACCTCCGGACCGGCCGACATCGCAGATGCGGTCGACATCGACATCGCGAAGGCGGTGGAGCTGAACAACAAGGCGAGGAAGAAGCTCGTGGAGATGAAGCGGCTCGAGCCTGACTTCATCAACGCGGCGGACCTCCTCGTGAAAAGGAAGGCGATAGACAGGATAAGCACAGGATCGAAGAACCTCGACGACCTGCTCGGCGGAGGCATCGAGACCTGGGCTATGACCGAATTTTACGGGGAATTCGGGTCGGGCAAGTGCGTGGCGGCTGACACTAGGATAATCTACACCAACGACTCGCACATCCACTTCGAGAGCATCGCAGACACCTACGAGAAGTACGCCGCGCTGCACGGAGAGAGGCCCCTGGACGAGGGCTTCGTCGTTCCCCTGAACGAAGTCAACGTGATCGGAATAGACTCACACCCGACCGCGGCATCGTACCTATACCGCGAACGCGTCAGCAGCATCGTCCAGGTCGAGACCGAAAGGGGGAGGAACCTGCGGCTCGCGAGAAACCATATGGCGCTGGTCCTTCGCGAAGGCGGTCTGGAGTGGGTGCCTGCGAGAGCCCTCCACGCCGACGACAGGATAGCCACGCCCAAGTCTTTCGTGGTGGCCGGGGGCAGAGGAGTCTCGAACGACGATGCCTTCTTCCTCGGACTCTTCGCCGCGGAAGGGACCCGGAACCCGCTCTCCCTGACCAACACCGACCAGGTGTTGATTGACTGGACCGTCGGCTACATAGGAGGACGCTTCGGCTTCGAGCCGAAGGTCAGGCGCCGAGGCAACGCATCCACCATCCTGCTCAGGAAGGCTGTGAAGCCGCTGCTGGGCGGACTGGCAGAGGGCACCTCCTACACGAAGTCTGTGCCGGACGCGGTCCTGGACGGAGACGAGGACATCGTCAGGAACTTCCTCGCTGGCTACCTCGAGGGGGACGGTCGCGTCAAGGATGCCGACATCGAAGTCTCTTCAAACAGTAAGACCCTGATAGAGGGGGTGTCCTACCTCCTTGCAAGGCTGGGCGTCGTTACCACCATGCGCACGAAGAAGGTGCGCACTGGCCCGCACTTCAGGCTGCGCGTCTCAGGCTACGACCGGGACAGGATGTCCCAGATCCCGTTCAAGAGCAAGGCGACTCCGCGGGTCAGGACTCGCAACAGCAGGTTCGGAGTGCCTATCGCCGACATGCTCAGGGCAAGCTACAAGAGCGGCGTCTCGTCCAGCCGGTGGCACACCAAGAGAGAAGGCCTGCTGCACAAGGAAGGCACAGTGTACGAGGCCCTGACGAGGTCGGCCTACGGAAAGACCGCCCTCAGCGAGGCCCAGCTTGACAGGTTGACGGCCTTCTTCGGCGGAGTCTCCACGAGACTGAAGGAGAACCTGGCCGAAGTCGACGCGGCAGAACTGGCGTCGAGCGCCGGCTTCAGGAGGTTCGCGAAGTCCCTGGCCTTCCCGGCGAACGCGACAGCCGGAGCCGTCGGCGTCTCGAAGCACGAGTTCAACAACTACTTCAGCAGAGGGCTCCCGCCAGAGAAGGCACAGACCTTCAGGAGCGCGGTGAAGAGCGAAGCGCAAAGAAGGATCAGAGTAGTCGAGCACCAGATAGCGATCATCAAGGAAGCATCGAAGTTCAACTGGGACACCGTGAGACGTGTCCACGAGGAACCATATGACGACTACGTCTACGACTTCGAGGTCCCCGACGGGCACGCGTTCGTCAGCGGGAACCTGCCGACCATCCTGCACAACAGCCAGATATGCCACACGCTCTGCGTCATGGTCCAGTCGCCTCAGGGGCAAGGTGGCCTGAGCGGCGGCGCAGTCTACATAGACACCGAGGGGACGTTCAGACCCGAGAGGATCGCGGAAATTGCCGAAGCGCGCGGCTTGGACGCCAACGCAGTGCTGTCCGGAATCACCTATGCGAGGGCTTACAACAGCGCCCACCAGGAGCTCATAGTAAAGGACCTGGGAAAGGTCCTCGAGGAGAAGAAGATCAAGCTGGTCATATTGGACAGCGCGGTCGCGCACTACAGAGCCGAGTTCGTGGGGAGAGGGACCCTGGCTGAGCGCCAGCAGAGGCTCAACAAGTTCATGCACCAGCTCCTGCGCATCGCCGAGATATACAACGTCGCGGTCGTAGTCACCAACCAGGTCCAGGCCGCACCCGACAGCTTCTTCGGAGACCCGACCAGGCCCACCGGCGGCCACGTGGTCGCCCACACCAGCACCTACAGGATATACCTGAGGAAGGCGGCGAAGAACCGCATCGCGAGGATGGTCGACAGCCCGTATCATCCCGAGAGGGACGCGGT
>JASHVX010000067.1 GCA_030044375.1 Nitrososphaerales archaeon
TACACCGTCACGCTGTACAGCGGCTCGAACCCGAGCTCATGCAGCGCAGACGACATCGCGGTGACGCCTGACGGAGGGTCGAACCCTGTGACCGTCGCCGGAGACACTGCGACGTTCACGTTCGCGTCTCCCGCCTCGACCACATACTACTGCGCGCAGGTCACTGACGGCGCCGCCTCTCCCTTCAGCGCCGACTCGGCTCCGACGCCCTTCACTGTGAACCCCGCCCTGAGCGTGGCGGCTCCGGGAGTCTCGCCCTCGGTCCTAGACGCGCAGCAGTCGACAACGGTCACCATCTCCGCGTCCTGGTCGGGAGGCACCGCCCCGTACACCGTCACGCTCTACAGCGTCCCGAGCTCCACCTGCACGGACTCTGGCACTGTCGTCGCCGTCCTCTCGGCGTCCAACCCCCAGACGGGGCTGACTGGGACGAGCGCGACCTTCACGCTCACGTCGCCTGACTCGACGAGCCACTATTGCGTCGGCGTGGTCGACTCGACCGACGGCCCAGGCAACGTCCTGTCTGCGACGACCGTCTTTACAGTCAACCCGGCGCTCTCGGCGAGCCTCGACATGTCTCCCTCGGCAATAGACAGCGGCCAGTCGGCGACGGTGACGGCCACGGTGGCGTGGTCGGGCGGCACCTCGACGTACTCTGTGTCGCTGTACAGCGGCCTGTCGACGTCGTGCTCGGCAGACACCACCCAGGTCGGGAGCACCAAGGCAGACCTCCTCGGCACCTCGACGACCTTCTCGCTGTCGTTCCCGGCCTCGTCCACCTACTACTGCGCGAAGGTCACAGACAGCTCGTCCACGCCGAACACCTACACGGCGGGCCCGTTCCTGCTCAGCGTCAACGCCCCTCCGACCGCAGGCATAACGCCGCCCGGCGAGTTCATAGGGAGCGGCCAGTCGACGACGCTCACGGCTGACGCCGCCTCGGGGACCCCCGGTCCGGGCGACACCTACACGTACCAGTGGTTCACAGGGAGCGGCTGCTCGAGCAGCTCGAGCATCTCCGGCCAGACGGCGGGCACCTACTCGACGGGCGTGCTGACCAGCACGAGCTCCTTCTCCGTCAAGATCACCGACTACAGCACGGGCACCCCGTCCAGCATATCGAGCGCCTGCGCGTCTGCGACCGTGTCGGTGGGCGACGGGCCCGAGGGGGTGGCGACCGACTCCACCAACGGGATGCTGTACGTCGTTGACCCGCTGTCGGACCACGTCTCGGTGATAGACATGGCCTCAGACTCTCTGGTGACCACGATAGACGTCGGCACGACGCCTTGGGGCGTGACGGTGAACCCGACGACGGACCTGGTCTACGTCACCAACTACGGCTCCAACTCGGTGACTGTCATCAACGGCACCACGAACCTCGTTGTCGGCTCTCCTATCCCGGTGGGGAGCCAGCCTGAGGGAGTCGCCGTCAACCCGTTCCTCGGGCTAGGATACGTCGCCGACTCGGGTTCGGACCAGCTGACGGTGATCAACATCACCACAGCTTCGGTCATCGGCACCGTCCCGGTCGGAAGCATGCCCGAGGGCGTGGCCATCGGGCCGGCCCCGACCTACACGGTCTTCGTCACAGACTACGGGTCGAACACGATATCCGTCATGGACCTGTCCTACACCGTGACCACGGTCATCGTAGGCGAGAACCCGTGGGGCATAGCGGTGAACCCGTCGACCAACGTGGTCTACGTCACGAACTCAGGTTCAGACTCGGTCTCCGTGCTGAACGGGGCCACCTACGCCACGGAGGCCACGATCTCCGTAGGTAGCACGCCCGAGGGGATAGCCATCGACGCGTCCACCTCGACGGCCTACGTCGCGTACGCAGGCTCCAACGTGATGGCCGAGATCGACACAGCGACCAACGCCCTGATCACGTCGGCGTCGCCCGCCGTGCCGGTGCCCACCGGCTCCGGCCCCAGCAGCGTGGCGCTCGCGATGTCATCAGACTTGGCATTCGTTGCCAACTCCGGCACGAACACGATCACGGTGATCGACATCGCCACCAACACCGTCGTCACGCAGATCCCGGTTTCCTAGCGCTTGCCTTCACAGCGTGCAAGGTCGGCGGCGGGGCCACTGACCGGCCGCCTCCGCGGACTGGCCCTGCGGGGAGTGGCGGGTTGTCGCTAGTCAAGGCTGGGGGGCCGAGGCTTGCGGCCGCAAAGGCACTGGCGATATCGTCTGTCATCGCGCTCCTCCTTCTCAGCCACGTCTCGCCCGCCTCGTACGCGGCTCCGACTGACGGCGAGGCCGCCTCAGTGGTGATAGGCCAGCCGGGCTTCACCCAGCGGACGTGCGTGGACCACCCGCCCACGGCCCAGGGGCTGTGCGGACCCTATTCCGTGGCTTTCGACGCGTCCGGTGACCTGTGGGTCTCCGACTACGACAACAACCGCGTCCTCGAGTTCAAGGCCCCGTTCTCCGACGGCGAGGCCGCCTCGGTAGTCATCGGGCAGCCCAACTTCACCACGAACCACGTAGGCGCCACGGGGCCCACGACGATCTGCCTCCCCGAGGGCATCGCGTTCGACCCGTCGGGCGACCTCTGGGTGGCCGACGGCTGCGACAACCGCGTCCTCGAGTTCAAGGCCCCGTTCTCCGACGGCGAGGCCGCCTCGGTCGTCATCGGGCAGTCGTCCTTCAGCACCAAGGCGTGCTCCACGACGCAGTCGGGCCTCTGCGACCCCGCCGGGATCGCTTTCGACTCGGCAGGCGACCTATGGGTCTCCGACTACGGGAACAGCAGGGCGGTGGAGTTCGACGCCCCCCTCTCTGACGGGGAGCCCGCGTCGACGGTCATAGGCCAGCCGGGCTTCACGAGCAGCTCCTGCACCACCACCCAGTCGGGCCTCTGCCATCCGACCGGCATCACCCTCGACTCCTCAGGCGACCTATGGGTGGCTGACGGCAGCAGCAGGGTGCTCGAGTTCAGCGCCCCCCTGTCGGACTCGGAGGCCGCCTCGGTCGTGCTCGGGCAGACGAACTTCCAGTCGAGCAGCTGCGCAGCCACGAGCACAGGGCTGTGCGCCCCGTACGGCCTCGCCTTCGACTCCTCCGGCGACCTGTGGGTCGCCGACGAGGTCAACAACAGGGTGGTCGCCTTCTCGCAGCCGTTCTCCGACGGGGAGGCGGCGTCAGTCGTGGTCGGGCAGTCCACCTTCACGACCGACGCCTGTTCTTCCGCCAGCCAGAGCGGCCTCTGCGGGCCCCAAGGGGTCGCCTTCGACCCGTCCGGGAACCTCTGGGTCTCAGACTCGAACGACCACAGGGTCCTGGGCTTCGCGAGGTTCTCCGACGGGGAGTCCGGCTCGACCATCTTGGGCGCGCCGACCTATTCGTCGATAGCCTGCACCACGTCGCAGAGCGGCCTCTGCCTGCCTGCGGGAGCCG
>JASHVX010000068.1 GCA_030044375.1 Nitrososphaerales archaeon
CACCACTTTCTCCAGGCTCTCGAAGGAGGCCAGGCAGCTCGTCCATGAGGAGGCCTCAGACCTTGGACGGTTCCTCGGAAGAGGCGACGTGAGGCTGAGAATTGCGTGAGTCGATGATGCGGCAGGCCGGACTGACCGGGACGGCGTCAGGGCCCGGTCACACTTGGCTTGAGCGGCTGCGATGCCAAGCATGCGTACGCGCCGCGGCGAGCTCGTGTGCCGGCTCGAGCCGTGCTGAGCGAGGGCCCTAGGAGAGACCTTTCCCGCCCACGAAGTCCCACGACTCACCTGACGGCCTCTCTTCCAAGAGAGGAAGCGCCTCCGATACCAGCGCGCGGACGGCCGGAAGCGACAGGCTGTCGTCGTGCGCCTCCTTGCTCTCCCAGACCTCGAAGACACGCACCGTCGTGGGGTCCTTGGGTGCCCGGCACACCAAGTAGCAGAGGCAGCTTTCCACGTCGCGCATGGCCTCCGCGGCGCGCAGAAGACAGGATAGCAGTTCCTCTTCTCTCCCGCCTTTAGCTCGAAACTTCCCTCCGAATACGAAACCCGACATTGGCTGGCAGGACGGATGCCGGAGTAAAAGAATGCCGGCCTTGTATCCCCTGCACCTGAGCGGCGACCAGAGCTGCAATGTACTGACACCCTGGCCTGGACTTTCGCCGGATGCCGCCACTTATACGTGGGCCGCCCGACGGGTGCCGTGCCGACTTGAGTTCGAGAAAGGCAGGGGAGGAGGTCGGGATACGGCTAGAGCACGTCAGCAAGTCCTATGGTCCGGTGCTTGCGCTCAGCGACCTCAGCTTCCAGGTGCCCGTCGGCGGAAGGTTCGCGCTGCTCGGGCCGAACGGCGCCGGCAAGTCAACCACCCTCAAGCTGCTCATCGGCTCGCTAAGGGCGGACACAGGCTACGTGAAGATACTCGGCTCGTCTCCCGACAGCAAGGAGGCGAAGGCTGCGGTAGGTTATCTCCCTGAGGACGCGCTGCCTTACAGGATGCTCTCTGTGAGGGAGAACCTCGAGTACATAGGCGCCCTGAGAGGCGTGCCTGACGTCAGAGGGCGGACCGAGTTCCTCCTGGACGAGCTGGACCTCCGGCAGTACGAGAGGGCCAACGTCGGCAGGCTCTCTAGGGGCAACACGCAGAAGCTCGCGATAGCCCTCGCGCTCGTCCACTCGCCCAAGATACTGCTGCTCGACGAGCCTCTGAACTACCTCGACATCCCGACCCAGGAGAAGGTCATCGGGATGCTGGACAAGATGGGTGGGACCCACCTAGTGTCGACCCACATCATGGCCATCGCCAACAGGCTGACCGACAGCGTCGTCATGATCTCCAAGGGGCAGGTCCTGTGGGAAGGGACGATCGACGAGCTTCGAAAGAAGGGTTCTCACGACGAGCCTATCGAAGCGGTAGTGGCCAGGATGATGACCGGTGCTCCCTAGACTCCTCAAGTTCGTCATCAGGACGAGGTTCTCGCGGCCGTTTCTTGTGCTGCTCGCTGTCATAACCGTCTACTCCGTCGGCCTGTCCCGACTAGCTGGGAGTCAGAAGCTGAGCCTCATAGTCGGAGACTACGCCGCGGCCCTCACGGCGCTGTTCCTGGTCATGTCGCTAGCCACGGGGGGAGTGATGGTCCTGAAGTCTGACCGAGACTATCTGTTCACGCTCCCTCTCAGCAGCAAGGACCTCTCGATAGCCATCTACTTCTCGCAGTTCATCGCGTTCGGCACGAGCATCCTGTTCATGTTCATCCTATTCGCCGAGACTCTCGCATCGCCCCTGGTGGTCGTCGACCTGGTGGCCCTCGCCTTCGCACTCACTTCGCTCGGAGTGGTGGCTCCCTCGCTGGGCGCGAAGACCAGGCTGCTTCTGGCAGCCGCGCTGGCGGCCTGGACGCTCCTCGCTCTGCTCGGGTTTCCTCTTTCGCCGGCTTCCGCGTTCAACGGAAACGTCTACGGAGGTACGCTCGCGGCGGTCTCGCTCTCTGCAGTCGCCACCCTCGCGGCCTTCAGATCCCTGGGCAGGGTCGAGCTGGACATGATGAGAAACCTCGTAAGGTCCACTGCGGCGGAGATCAAGTCTCCGATCAGCTATGCTGGCAAGAGCCCGACGAGGGCGATCTACTCGATGAACCTCTCCTCCATCACGCTCGCCGGCAGGATGAACATGGCGGGAACGTCCAGGTACGTCTCAAAGAGGGTGAGGACGCGGTGGGTCGTGGCAGCGACGGCCTCGGCAGCCATCGCATATGCCGTGTTGGTGGTCCTCGAGGGCCCTCCGACAGCGTTCGTGACAGGCACGGACAAGCTGCCCGCCGCCATCGTGGTCTCCGTCCTGCTCGGCCTGCTCTCGTTCTTCATCTCGCAGTCCGCGATAACCAACGAGCGAGTCTGGCTATCCCTCACTTCCCTCCCCCCACCCGTGTACTTCAGGCACCTGGTCGCGTCAAAGCTCATCTCTCTCTTCCTGGTGCTCGCGCCATTCGCTGCTGCCGACGCGGTCCTGCTGGCAGTCGGCTATGGCGCGGCACTAGGGCCGCTCGTGGTCGTCCTCCTCGTCATCCCCGCAGCCTTCGTCCTCGAGATACTCTGGTCATGCTACGTCGCCCCGATCCAGGTCAAGGGGGAGGACATGACCATGCCGGGCCAGTTCAGCCTGAGCCAGTTCGCGACGGTCCTACCGCTCATACCGGCCCTCGTGCTCGCCTCCGTAGCGACGCTTTTCCCTGGCGCTGCCGCCGTCGGAGGCGGGATCATGGTCATCGCATCTGTGGCCCTCGTCTTCAGCGGTGGGTTCTGGGAGAGAGTCGTGGCCAGGCTGACCGAGAGCGGCTTCGTCTAGGCCTCGCCCGGGGCGCACGGCGCGCAGCCGACCAGAAACCGTCTTTAACACGATGAGGAACCCGGTCTCAGTTGACGCCGAACGCCAAGGCACTCGCCTTCGCCGTAGTCGCACTGCTGGCCCTCGGCGCGGCGGCACCGGTACTGCACGCGGCCTCGCTGCCTACGGGCTCCCAGGACTACAACTTCACCCTCCAGGCCAAGCAGCGAGAGCACTACTCCCTAGAGACGTTCGCGAACACGACGGTCGTGTTCTCGGCGGTGAGCAACGTCAGCGTCTCGACCGCGTTCATGACGCTGGTCCAGTTCGAGAACCTGAAGGCTGGGACCGGCGGCATATCTGACTCCGTAGCCTATCACAACGGCACCGACACCCAAGAGACGGTCCGGGTTGTCGCCGGCTCGTACGACATAGTGGTCTACGCGTATTCGGGCAGAGCCAACATCACCCTCTCGTATGCCCCCTATCCCAACAACCCGCTCTCAGACGGGCCTCTCCTCGTCCCGGAACCCTCCGGGATAGCTTCTTTCGGGCTGGTGAACAACTCTGGGACAGACACCCCATACTCGACGGCCTCCACGGACGTGGTGGGCCTCGCGTCGATCTCCTCTATGGACGCCTACAACTCCACTGCCGGCATCAGCGGGTCGAACCCGTCGGGCATGACTATCCAGTTGAACTCCGTCCTGGTTGTCAACGAGGAAGGCGGAGGGAGCCAGGTCTATTGGTGCCAGAACACGCCAGACTTCGTAACAGCGGCGTCGACAGTCGCGATGGCGGACAACCTTTGGAACTTCAGCAGTTCGGGCTTCTTGTCGAACGAGACGGTCACCTCTGAGGGACAGGCAGGGACGGTGAGCACGTACCAGCAAGACGGGGCGACCCAGTACTACTACGGTTACTTCGGGACCAACTCGTCCTACTTCCTTCCGCTCGGCATGACACTGTACATCAACGCCACGGAGGAGCCAGGCGTCGGAGTCCTGGTGCAGTTCGGTGAGCACTCGACAGGGGCGGGCTCCGACAAGAGCATAACCGGCGGCTGGTTCGACAATGTGACGATTCACGACCCCACAGCGACGAGCGCCTACTTCCTCACCACGGGAAACGCCACCACCCCGGACGGCCTCTACTACGACACGGAGCTCGTCTTTGCCGGTGAGGAGAACGGCGAGTCGACCAGCTTCTCTCTGATGTCCTCCGGCCTCGGCCTCTTCTACGCCAACGGAACAAGCTCGACGCTCAGGCCCTTCCCTTCCTACTTCAGCTTCGGCTACGACACCGAAGAGGCTGCGGACGACCTGAGGATGGCGTACCAAGGCAGCGGCATCGTGCAGGTCTCCGTGGGAACCCCCAACTACGACTACCTCGGCACCGCCTCAGGCGTGTACACCCCCCTGCAGCTCGAGACAGACCTCGGGTTCCCTGGGCTGCCGACCACCTCGTCCTCGACCTCTCAGACTCCCTCGTTGTCCTCGCAGACTACCACGTCGTCGACCTCTCAGACCAGCACGTCTGGGACTACCACAACGACGACGTCGTCCCTCCTGACCACCTCCTCCAGCTCGACGACGACCTTGTCCTCTGGGGGCACCACGTCGACCCAGTCTTCAACGTCGAGTTCCTATTCGACGGACACGACGACCAGCTCTCCGAGCTCGACGCAGACGTCAAAGGGAGGGGTGCCAGAGTTCCCATACCAGTTCGGGACTGTCGTGGCGGGGGTCGCGGTGATCTCTGCGGCTTATCTGCTGGCCAGGAGGCGGACCGCGCCCCGAAGGGGGCCGAGCCGCGCAGCGTAGGAAGCGGCGCGCCGCACTAGGATGAGGCAGTGAGCACGGCAGATGTCTGGAGCTTCTCTGCCGCCTTGCTGACCGAGTAGAGGTTCAGGCAAAGCAGCGCCACGGCGAAGGGTGGGAACAGGAAGTAAGTGGCGTCGTACACCCAGACAAGCGAAGTGACTGCCAGAGCGGACGGAGCGGCGACCGTGACGAGGACAGGGACGCTGAGACAGCAGGATGCGCCCAGCACTATCCCCAAGGCTGGGAACAGGAGCAGCGACCTGGACCTGAGACCTGTCGAGCACATCTTGCCCAGTTCCCTGGTCTTGCCGAGGTTTGCGACTATGAGGACCGCGATGACCACGGCTATTGCTATGCTGTAGAAGCTGAGCGCGTCGTCGAAGATCGGCGGCAGGGTCACGATGATCCATGGGTTGAACCATAGCGCCAGCACCGCGTTGGATATCGACGGAGGCGCGAAGACCGATGTGGTGACGAAGACGCTAGCCGTGGTCGATGTTGCCGGCCGGTCGAAGAATGAGACCAGGACGCTCTCGAGTATGAATCCATAGAGGACGACATGGACTGCGAGATATGACGTGAAGGCTGCTGCGCCCGCCGCCGTCCTGACGTGCTTCAGAAAGACGTCCCAGGCCCGGCGCAAGGGATAGGCGAAAAGCAGGAAGGAAACGGCATACCAGAAGAGGGCCGAACCGAGGAGCTCGGAGGGATTCGGGGACCGCGCTCCCCAGGTGTACGCGAAGTAGGACATCAGCACGGCCAGGCCGATGAACGTCAGGCCGTGAGCGGGATAGATGGCGCCTTCGCCGAGCAGCCTGTGCCCTCTTTTGTCCGTCTCGGATACCCATAGGAGCGGACCCCTCCGCCGGGAATAAACTTGACCCCTCGAAACGCAGGGACCGCTCTAGGCGTGCCAGAGGACGAAGGATTTATCGGCGCGGCGGAGTCCGTGCGCCTGTGGTCAGGAAGGGGATGGCGACGACGGTCTTGGGAGCCCTGACCGTGGCAGGGATAGTTGCCTGCACGGTAGTGCTGGTGGGAGGCTTTCGCAGCAGCGAGACCGCTGAAGCAAGCCTCCCCAGCATAGTGCTTCCTGCCGGGTGCACCGAGCCTGCAGGGGGGTTCTTGATTGTCATGAGCCAGTACGGCTACAACGACAGCATACTCGAAGGGGCCGGCCCCAGCAAAGCCTGGCCCGTGATCACCGTCACCCAAGGGACGGTCGTGAACGTCACAGTGTGCAATGCTGACAACACGCAGGCACATGGGTTCCAGATAGCGACGTATTACGACAGCAAGGTAGTAGCTGTCGCACCCGGCCAGGTCCTACAGCTGTCCTTCGTAGCCAACGAGGCTGGAACCTTCCGCATCTTCTGCGACATATGGTGCGGGATACACGCGTTCATGCAGTACGGCGAGCTTCGAGTGTTGGGATAAGCCAGGCTCTTCACGGGAGACATGCTGCCCTGTCGCCGTGACCACTGTGTGCGCGGAGCTACAGTTTCGGAGGAGAGTCCGCGGCGATCGCCGCGTCGGCGGGGAGCATCGAAGGACCGTCCAGACGAGCCTTGACCCGCCACTTAAGAGCCCGGCTCACGACCCTGACGACCAAGTACAGGGCGAAGACCTCGGCGGTAATGTAGAAGCTGACGGGATAGGGGGTGTAGAACGCGATGAAGAGTCCCGACCAAGTTGCGGCTAGCGCTATCGCGACCGATGTCCCGATGACCCGCAGCGGGCGCCTGGTTAGGTACTGGGCGGTGGCGCTGGGCGTCACCATCAGGGAGAAGATCAGCAGGGTTCCGGTCACGAGGACAGCGAAAGACACGGCCACGGCGACTGCGAGCATGAACCCCATTCCGATCAACAGCATCGGGAGGCCCCTGGCCTCCGCGACGTCCTCGTCCAAAGATGCGAAGAGCAGCGGCCTGTAGAGGAGCGCGAGGAAGGCGAGGACGGCTATCCCTGCGTAGAGCGTCAACTGGAGGCTGAAGGTGCTGATGGTGAGAATCTCGCCGAAGAGGATCGAGTAGGCAGACGTTATGTTGCCAGTGTAGAGGCTGTTGAACAGCAGCCCGAGCCCGAGCGCGAAGGATAGGACGATGCCCACCGTGACATCGCGGTTGAAGGCGCGACGGCCAAGCGCGGCGATCGTCAGTGCGCCCAGGATGGAGCCCGCCAGAAGCCCCTCTATGGGAGCGAGCGACAGGAGTATGACGCCCGTCGCGCCGGCGAACCCCATGTCCGAGAAGGCGTGCGCTGCGAAAGCCGAGCGCCGCAGCACGACGAAATACCCGGTCGCCCCGGCGAGGATGGCGATCACGGTGCCGGCCACGAAGGCGTTGCGCATGAACGGGTAGCTCCACATCGTCTGGAGGTCTGAGACCAGATTGAGGCTGAACGTGAACTTGACCATGCTAAGCACCTCGGCCCGGCTCGGGAGAGCCGCCGGCGGCGGGCTCGTATGACCTTGGGCGTCCACTTGGCGCACCCCTTCCGTCGACCCTGCCTTCGTAGGGTGCACATCCCCAGTCCGCGGCGCCGCCCGCCTTACCGTCAGTCGCGATGGTCGCATCACTGCCCCTCGCGGACCCCAAGGATGCAGGCGCAGGGGTGCCCGGGACTCCTAGCGACCCAGACCGCGAGGACGCGTATGGCCGCGCTCTGTGCTTCAGCGCGCCTCTGGCCGCCCTCACGAGCAGATACAGCCCGAAGGCTTCTGCGGCCACGAAGAAGCTCACCGGATACGGCGTGTAGAACGAGATGAACAGCGCCGACCAGGTCGTGGCCAACGCGATCGTGACCGACAGCGCGATCGCGCGCTGCGGGCTCCTGGCCATGAGCTGCGCCGTCGCGCCCGGCGTGACCATCAAAGAGAAGATCAACAGCACCCCTGTCACC
>JASHVX010000069.1 GCA_030044375.1 Nitrososphaerales archaeon
TTCAGGGAAGGGAGCATGCGCAACTACAGGTACATCCAGAAGTATCCCGTCGACGCGAAGGCCGAGAGCCCGGACCCCGCCAGGGAAGAACGGCAGGCCTAGGCCCGAGAGCCATGCGAGCAACGGCTTAAGACCGAGGCGGGCCCGAGGGGCCCGACGAACTCGACCCAGAAGGCGTACGTCCTCTTCGCCGTAGCGATAGCAGTCGTGATCGTCTTCGGGCTGGTCGGGGCCGCGGTCGTCTTCAGTTCCTTCGCTGTCGTGCTGTGGGTGTCGAGGTGGAGGAGGAAGAGGAGGGACAGGGAGTCCAAGGCCCAGGGCGCCGCGGGAGGATGAGCTTGGGCGCCGACGATGGCGGGCCGGCAACGGATTTATAGGAAATAGAAACGGGGATTTTTGGAGTTTGACTGTGCCCGCGGTCAGAGGCCACTGGAAAGCGCTGGGCGCGCGTGGCGTCGTGCTGGCCCTCCTGTTCCTGCTCGCGGTCGCCCCGCCCCTCGCGCTGTCACAGACCTCTTCGACGAGTTCGACGAGCTCAGCCTCGTCGATCTCTTATCCGCCCTTCACGGCTTATCCGGCGACGCAGACGGAGGAGAGCCAGATAGCCCAGCTTTCGCAGAACGGCACCATAGCCGGCACCATACTCGTAGGCACGCGGATCCCCAACGCGACCGGGTTCAACGTGGCCTACGTGACGCGGATCTCGAGCCAGGAGAACGCGCTGAACCTGACGCTCCAGGCCGAAGGAGTCTCAGGGTTCAGGATGGTGCAGTTCAACCTGACGAAGACCTCGATCCTGAACATGGGCAGCGGCCTCATGCTGGTGACAGAGGACAATGCGACGCTGTCTGAGGTCGCGACCCTCGGCGGGCTGGTGTCGGCGGCCCCGAGCTTCACGGTCATCAGCAGTTCGTCCGGGTACCAGATCCTCGTCAGCATACCCCACTTCGCCTCCCACACCATCATCCTCGAGACGCCCCCTGGGGCCCAAGGCTCTGGGAAGAGCTCCACCTCTCTGATCATCTATGGGGTGGGCGTAGCCGTGATAGCCGCGGTGGTGGTCGTGCTCGTCTTCTCGATGAGGGGGGCGCGGCAGAAGCGCATGGCCAGACGGGCAAAGACCCCGGCGTCCCGAGAAACGGCTACGCCGAAGGCTGAGGCCTGAGCTTCTTCGCCAGTTGCTGGCCCAGCCTGTCCACTCCCACGGTCGAAATCCTGTACTTCCCGCCCTCCTGGGACTCGAGCCGCTCCACCTGCGCCGACTTCGTCAGTTCGCTCAGCCTCGAGCTGATGGTCTTCGGATACAGGCCGGTCGCCGCCTCGATGTCGGCGACTCCCATGGAGTCAGATGGGGCCTTGCCGCTGAGCCCGGCGATCTTGGCGGCCGTGAGCTGAAGCAGTATCACGTCCCTGTCGCTCAGGTTCTTCGCCTGGGTCCAGACCCTCGGCCCTTCCGGAGTGATGCGCACGTAGTCCTTGAACATCTGGACCAGGTCGTTCAGAGAGAAGTTGACTGTGATCGTCCTCGCGAGGTCCATGTTAGGCACGACCTTGGAGACGAACTCGTGCAGCGACCGCATGACCACGTCGGGCGGCCCTGAGAACTCGACCTTCGCGTCTCCGTAGCTGACAGAGACAGACAGCTGGTGGTCCGACGACAATGCCCTGCGAGCCTCCGCCGCGCACACGACCCCGAGCCTGCTTTAAACTAGGTTCTCGGCAGGGGCCGTTTCGTCGAGGGCTGCCTCGGGCCTGGGCGGGCCGAGCTGCGACGCGAGCGCCGAGGACGTGTATACGAACTCCCCGTCCCCGGCCTTGAAACGCCTTATCCTCGTCGTCTTGGCGAGCCGAAGCAGCGCGACCGCCACCGATTGCTTCGGATAGTTCATCCCGTATGACCGTAGCGCCTCGATGACGTCGGAGAGCTTGTGCGTCTCCCGCCCCCACGGGTCGGCGAAGAACTTCCCGATCACGTCTGCGAGAGAGTCTCCCTTCTCCAGAGTGACCGTGGGGAGAAGGACGGACCCGCCCTGGGGCGCACCCTCTCGCGCGTCAGGCTGGAGGGCCTCGGCCGCAGCGGGCGCAGGCCTGGCGCCGGAGAGCTTCTCAGCCACCAGAGGTATGAGGTCGATGGCCTCCCTCAGGCGGTCGGGCTCCGACTCGACCTCGGCCTCGGCCGCGCCGAGGCGGACTCTGATCTTCGTCAAGCTACGCTCGGCCGCGGCGCCTGTTCTGATTTAAGGCTAAGCGGGGACGCGGAAGTCTTCCCGCACTGTCGTCAGCACGAGGTGCGTTATCGCGCGGTCTACGAACGGCATCGCGAGCAGCCCCTTAGTGAAACGGCTCAGCTCCTCGCGGTCCCTGAACTTGGCCACGACTATGCCGTCGATCTCCCCTGTCACGTCGTACACCGCGCAGACGCCCGGGAGCCTCGCTATCTCTCGCTCCATCTCCAGCAGCTTGCCCTTCGACACGAGTATCTCCGTGACCGCGGTGAGGGAGTAGCCCAGGCTCTGGGAGTCCACCAGCGCCGAGTATCCCCTTATCACCTTCCTCTTCTCGAGGCCCGCCACCCTGGAGGCCACGGTCGTGGGGGAGAGGTTGAGCTCCGAAGCCAGCCTGCGGTGGGAGGCCCTCCCCTCGTGCATCAGGTGCCTGACTATGCGCCGGTCGGTCTCGTCTATGGCC
>JASHVX010000070.1 GCA_030044375.1 Nitrososphaerales archaeon
GATGTGGCCGCCCTTGATCTTCGTCTTGGAGCTGACCATGCAGAGCTTCCTCTTTCCTTCGTCCGCGCCCACCTTTGCGAGCACCAGCCCCTTCCTCGAAGGTACGAGCCTGAAGTTTGCCCCCTCGGCCGGCACGCTCACGACGTTGAAGAGCCCGACCGGGAACCTCGCTGTGTGCCTCTCTGTCCCGTCGACCAGGACCTTTCCTGCCTTCACGACCATCCTGACCTCCTTGGACAGGACGGCCATCGCGGCCAGGTCCCTCAGGACCACCCCGAGCGGATAGGAGCCTGATATCGAATAGGGCCCTGGCACCGGCCTGTAGACGAACCGGTCGCCCTTCCTGGATATGTCCCATGAACGGGGGGCAGCTATGCTCTTGAGCCTGTTCCGGCCTCCCTTGTTCCCCATCTATTCGGCCACCTCCAGTCTCTTCTTCCTTCGTTGGTCGTCAAGGGACAGCGCCGTGATCACCACGTTCGAGGAAGGGACAGGCACGGCCGCGGTCCCGCCCTTCTGCTTCTCCCTCGTTACTCCTTCGACGCTCAGGGTCCCCTTGCCGGGCTGGACACCTGTGACCTTGCCCTCTATCCCCTTGAACTCTCCCCTGACGATCTTTACAGAGTCCCCGGTCCGTGGCCTCACTGTCCTGCGCTTGTGCTTCTCGCGGAGGTCCGCCGATAGTGGAGAGCCGAACTTCATGTCAGGCACCTATACTATTATCGAGGCCAGGTTGGCTATCCTCGGCCACTTTTCTGCGGCCTCGCTGGCTACCGGGCCCTTGATGTCTGTGCCCTTCAGGTCTCCCTCTGGCGTGACTATCACCGCGGCGTTGTCTTCGAAGACGATGTGCTGCCCGCTCAGCCTCCTGACGGGGTACTTCTGCCTGATTATCACTGCCCCGAATACCTGCTTCCTGAGGTCCGGAGGGCCCCTCTTCACCACGCAGACCACGCTGTCTCCGACAGAGGCGGAAGGCGTCCTGCTCAGCCTGGTCTTCGCCTTCGTGACCTGGACCACTCTGAGGGTCTTCGCCCCCGTGTTATCGGCGCAGGTAATGACGGCGTTCAAGGGGATCGCCCTGGTGATGTAGTTCTTGAACTCCTCGACGCCCTTGGCCGAGACCGCACGAGACTTGGTGGACATCAGGACGCACCCCTGGACTGGACCACGACGAAGGATATCGTCTTAGACAGCGGGCGGCACTCCGCGATGGTCACCGAGTCTCCCTCGCGAACGTCCAGGCACGCTGGCAGGTGAGCAGAGATCCGGCTCCTCCGCCTTTCGCTCCTGTTGTACTTGCGCACCTTGTGGAGGTACTCGAGCTGGACGACGACGAAGCCGCTGCCTGAGGTGGAGACCGCCTTCCCCGAGATGAGCTTCCCCCTCACCTTCAAGCCGCCGTGGAACGGACACCTTTCGTCCTCGCAGCTCTTCTTCGGCGCCGCGACCTCGAGCCCTGCCGCGCTCATCGAGACCTGGCCCCCAGTCTGTCCTCGAGCCTGCCCGAGAGCTCCTCCCCGGAGACACCCTTTCCTGACCCCGAGACGCGGAGCAGGATGCCTGACTTTTCCACCCTGACCTTCCTGCCTCCGGAGACGAGCAGCAGCGTCTTGGCTGTCTCCAGGACCACCGTGCCCTTCCTACCGACCTTCGACGGGTCCGTGGACCGCACGACCTCTACCTCCTCTCCGATGACGCTCATTCTATCACGCCCTTCTCGTTCATCACGGTGAGCACTATCGCTATCCCCCTCTGCATCCTCCTGATCTTCCCGACGTCCTTCTTGACGATCCCGCGCTCGGCACCGCCCTTGACCTTGGAGAGCTCCGACCTGAGGTCGAAGAGCGTCTGCCTCAGCTTGTCAGCGTCCTGCTTCCTGAGATCCTTCGCCTTGAGCTGTGTCATTCTCCTTGTTCTCCTGCGTCTCTTTGGCGTCCTCCTTGAACTGGAAGTCCGGTGGGACGGCGTCCTTCAGCGCAATCTTCACCTTGATTCCGAAGAGGCCCGTCTTGAGCAGCACGTCGGTCGTGGCCTCGCCGACCGACCTCGCCGCTGTCTCGCCGCTCTTCGGGACGACCCCTGCCCTGTACTTCTCCCCGTGCGAGCGGTCGCTCCTGAGCTTCCCGGCGACCGATATCTCCACGCCGGCAGCCCCTGCGTTCATTATGTTGTTGACCGACCACATGGCGGCCCTCCTGAAGGCCGTACCCCTGGAGGCTATCTGAGCTATCCTCGCCGCCATTATCCTCGCGTTGAGCTCCGGGTTCTCCACCTCGCTGACGGCGATCTGAGCGTTCGGGAGCTTGAACCTGGTGGTCACCTTGTCGGTCAGGTCTTTGATCCCCGTGCCGCGCCTGCCGATCGCGAGGCCCGGCCTGGCGACGTAGACCTTCAGCGTCACGCCGACCGGCGACTTCTGTACTTCGAGGCCGCCGTATCCTGCCTCCCTGAGCTCCCTCTCAAAGAACTCGTCCAGCTCCGCGAAGGACCTGCTGGTGGTCAAGATGGACCTGACCGACGTCTGTTGCTGGACGGACATGCTCAGATTTCCTTGCCTACGACTTCGATGTGGACGAGCTGGTGGAAGTTCGGCGAGCTCCGCCCCATCGCCCTAGGGACATAGTCCTTGACGGTCCTTCCTGCATATCCTGCCGCGTGGATTATCTTTACTCGATCGGGGTCGAGGCCCTTGAACTCCGCGTTGCCCTGGAGGTTCTGAAGCACCTGGAGGAAGGCCCTGGCCGCCCGGACCGGGTACGAACCCGTGGGGAAGCCCTGGAGCTGGCTCCTGTGACCGACCTTCAGCTTGTGGCGCCTGAAGGCTATCGGTGTCTTCATGTCCTCGACGTTCTCCAGGAGCTCGATGGCCCCTGGCACGGTCATCCCTCGTATGGTGCCTGCTATCTCTCTGGCCGCCTTCGGCGATACGTTTGCCTCTCTACCGCTAGCCCTGACGTGGACCGCGGGGTCGAAACCCTCGAAACTGTAGCCGTAATGAGGCACTTTATCCCTCTCGTAGAAAGACGCGCTTTGCCGAAGGCGTTAAAAGCTTTGTGAGATGTGTCGCGAATCTCTGCGATTACGGCGAGACTTTCGCGTCGGGGAGGGCCGCGCCAGACGTTTTGGAAGTGCATCAGAGTTATAATGGCCGGACGAGGGGTTTCGCGTCGCGTAGAGGGTTCACGGCTTGTGGGCATCAGAACCAAGTAAGGAGCGCGTCGACGTCCTCGACAGGAAGTACGAGGAACGGACCTGCGACGTGTTGATCATCGGGGCAGGAGGGGCAGGCCTCCGTGCTGCGATAGAGTCTCACGACAAAGGCGCGAAGACGTTGATAGTCTGCAAGACCCTCCTGGGCAAGGCGCATACGGTCATGGCCGAAGGCGGGATAGCCGCCGCGCTCGGCGACGTCGACCCGAAGGACAGCTGGGAAGTGCACTTCTCGGACACGATCGTGGAAGGGCAATACCTGAGCAACTGGAGGATGGCCTCGATCTTCGCCAAGGAGGCCATAGACAGGGTGTACGAGCTGGAGCAGTACGGGGCCCTATTCGACAGGACGAAGGAGGGGAAGATCAGCCAGCGCGCGTTCG
>JASHVX010000071.1 GCA_030044375.1 Nitrososphaerales archaeon
GCCGGCCTGTTCCCCCATTCGATCGCGTTCTTCAGCAGGGCCGTCATCGTCCAGTTGTGTTCGGGCGTGGCGAAGAGCACCGAGTCCGCCCTCCTAATCGCCCGCTTGAACTCTACGACAGACGCCGGCAGTTCATGATCGAGGTCCTGGTTGTAGAGAGGCAGGGCAGAGACATCGAATATCTCGACTTCGACGCCTTCGGGCGCAACCGCCTTCGCCTCCCTCAATAGCGAGCTGTTGTACGACCCTCTCCGCGCGCTCCCGGAGATGCCAAGGATTGTCACCGCCCTCACGTCCCTCGTAGGTCTCATCTCAACTTGCGACTGCAATCCCACCGGGCCCGCTTAATTCTAACCGTATAAATAAAATGCAAACCTGCGGGTTCGACGATGGGTCTACCAATCAATCAGCGGACAATAGCCATAGACAAACGTACCGGCTCCAAAAGCGATGGAACCTGACCAAGATGTCTCAGCTACCCAGAATAAGTGGCACTGCAACAACCGTGAAGTTGTACGTTCCGGTGGCCGTCACACTTGCCGGATCACCAGGAGTGAGGATTGGACAGATCGGCTGCGGCCAAAGGTAAGAGATGGGGATGTTTGATGGAGTTGTACCCACAGCGACTAGAAATTGTTGGAACCCACAAGGACCGAAGCTGACCCAATAGAGTTCACTATCGTTATCCAGAGTCTTAATCGTAAACACGACAGTTATGTTCTTCCCCGGTTGCGTAGAGATTGGACCGGATGAACTCGTGATGTTGAGGCCGAAGCAATCTCTTGGCAAAGTCCTAACTATGATTGTAGTTGAGGACGAGCCTTGTTCGTTCGTGGTCGGGGAAGACCCCGACTCGTTCTTAGGAGTCGCCGCGGCGCACGAGTAATCTGCATTAAACGTGTAATTGCCCAATGACATGAATCCAAAATTGAGACATACTAGTCCCTCAGACCCCGGTGAAATCTCTAGGACATCAATCATGCTGGAAGAACTAGGAGCACCAAGGCCCTCTGTACACCCAGTAGGGGAACCCGAATCAGACCCATATGCTCCTCCGACTCGGCTTTGGTCACCAGTCAGAGTCGAGGGAGCCGCCACCGCGGCCATGGCGTACCACGAAACAGCCAGCATGGCGACTACAGTCGTCACAGCAATGACCAGAAAGAGTCGACTTGACTCTCTGTTCAAGCGTAGGCGCAAACCACGGCGCTCTAATAAGCACCAGCCCTTTGGCTAGTTCAGTTGAATCTGTGGGCGGCACAAGACAGGTCTTGCCCGCCGGCGATTACTCAGGTGAGGACGCCGCGCCTATGGTGATGCGAGCCGCTTACCAATTACAAGACTGAGCTTTCCCGCACGGCTGACCAGTGGAAGAACTTGTGCACCCAGGTGTCCACATATCTCTTCACCGAAGAGCAACAACATTGGCTGGGCCCTGGTAGCACCCCGAGGGGCGACCAGATGCCTGGACACGTGTGCCGTAAGGTTCGTATGAGACAAAAGGCGAGTATTCGCTTAGTTCTCTAAGCGCATCCCTCCGGGCCCCACCCTCACTTGCGTGCCTCCGAATATCAACTTAGCTCTCGCCTAGCGATGACCTAGGAGTTGCGACCCATCACGCTCGTAGTTCCCACGCTTCCAGAATGCGTACGACGTCGCCCAGGTTATGACGAACACGCCGACTATCGCGAACCCCATCGTCTCGAAGTCCAGGCCGTTGAACCAGCTCCACACCGGCCCTCCGAGTCCGAGTTCGATCGTCAACACCTGGACGAGTTCGATCCCGCCGATTACGAACGCGACGAGCACAGACATCACGGTCACTGTCAGGTTGTAGTAGATCTTCTTCAGCGGGGTGAGGAATGCCCAGCCGTAGGCGCAACGCATCGTCACCCCGTCGGTGGTGTCAGTCAGGACCATCCCGCAGGTGAACAGGAGCGGGAGCACGAGGATCTGCCATAGCGGCACCGTGGATGCGACTCCTATCCCCACGCTGATAGCGATGAGAGCGACCTCCGTGGCCGTGTCGAACCCGAGGCCGAAGAGGACGCCTATCGGGTAGATCTGCCACGCATCATTGACGAACCTGAAGAGCGGGCGAAGGAACCTGTTCAGGAAGCCCCTGTTCTCCATGTATCTGTCCAGCTCCTCTTCTTTGATGTTGCCGGCTCTCGCCTGCCTGAAGATCCTGTAGACCCCGAAGACGATGAGGAGGTTGATGAAGCCGATCACGAAGAGGAACGACCCGGAGACGAGCGTGCCCACGATGTCGCCCCAGCTCTGGAGGGCGGGGATCTTGCCTATCACGGTCCTCGTCACGAAGACGAGGATGGCTATCAGGCCCACCACTATCGTCGAGTGGCCCAGCGAGAACCACGTCCCCACAGTGAACCTCGGCTTTCCCTGTTGCATCAGCTTGCGCGTGGTGTTGTCAATCGCCGCTATGTGGTCGGCGTCCACGCCGTGCCGCAGTCCAAGCACGTACGCGACCACCCCGAGTCCGGCCAGGACAGGGGAGACGCGGCCTATCGCGGTAGCCAACGTCATGGATGCCACCGTGACCACCGCGATGGCCACATAGAGAACGCCGATCCCGACCTTCTCGCCCCTGGTCAGGACCGCGGCATGCTGGTTCGTCGACGCCGCGGACCAGGCCATGCTGGCGTCGCGCAGGCAGTCCGAATATAAGGGGCAGACCCAATTCTCAGGCCTGACTACACGGAACGAGAGTGCGCCGCACGACCGACACGATTATACCGAGACTGCCCTGCAAACCAGGCGAATTGCCCGAAGGGGAGAGGACCCTCGCCGCCATAATGTTCACGGACATAGTGGGTTACACGAAGCTCGCACAGGCGGACGAGGGCCTCGCGCTCGACCTGTTGGAGGAGCACAGAAGGCTGCTGCGGCCTCTCTTCCCCTCCCACGGCGGGACGGAAGTGAAGACAATCGGCGACGCCTTCTTGGTCGAATTCAGGAGCGCCCTCGAGGCGGTCCTCTGCTCGATAGAGATACAGGCGAAGATCCGGGAGCGCAACGCAGCGGCGCCACAGGAGAGGCAGCTCCAGCTCAGGGTCGGGATTCACGTGGGCGACGTGGTCAGGAGCAAGGGCGACGTCCATGGCGACGCCGTCAACATAGCCTCACGGATCGAGCCACTCGCGGAGCCCGGGGGCGTCTGCATCTCCCAGCAGGTCTACGACAGCGTGAGGAACAAGTCGGGTCTGGCCTTCGACAGGCTGGGCGAGATAGAACTAAAGAACGTCGAGGTGCCGCTCGGAGTCTACAGGGTCGTGATGAGCTCGAACGCGCCTCCCAGAGAGACGACCCAGGCCTCGAGAGAGAGGCTCGCGGTACTGCCCTTCGTCAACATGAGCCCCGACCCCAATGACGAGTACTTTGCAGACGGGCTCACCGAGGAGCTGATCTCCAAGCTCTCCGAGGTCGGCAACCTGAAGGTCATCGCGAGGACCTCGGTGATGAACTACAAGAGGAAGGAGAAGAAGGTCTCTGAGATCGGGCGGGAACTGAGCGTCGGCACTGTCATCGAGGGCAGTGTCAGGAAGTCTGGCAACAAGATCAGGGTCGCCGTCCAGCTCATCGATGCCAA
>JASHVX010000072.1 GCA_030044375.1 Nitrososphaerales archaeon
TCGCGTGCAGCGGCGACTCTATCCCGATGTCCGCCGCAAGTTCCCTCCTGCTCAGCGCGACAAGCAGCTGCCTGACTATCAGCCAGTAGAGCTCGTCGATCTCGTCCTGGACCCTCTTCACCTCGTTCAGGCTTCCAGTCTGTTTCAGGTCTATCGCATCCAGGACGTTCTCGAGGCTCTTCGCCACGAGAATCTGAAGCCTCTTGAGCAGGGAGTCGACCGGGAACTTCGTCGGGTCCATGAAGCTCTGGGCGACGACGCGGTTGGCGTCCGACTCGACCACTTCCAGACCTCGGAGCCGTTTCACCGTTTCGACGACCGCGTCGGCCCTGGTCCTGCTCAGCGGCGCCCTCGATGACACTTCCACCGTGTCATATCCCAGTGCATAGGACCCTACGACGAGTCTTCTCAGCGCTTCGTCGCTGTCTATCAGGTCGGCCTTGATCAGGGCCTTGCTTGGAGTACTGGCCTTCGTCGCAGGGATGAGCCTCAGGGTACCGTCAGACTCCTCCCTGATCAGCACGCTGTCGCCCTCGGCGATCCCCATCTCCTTGGCGAACCTCTTGGGTATCGACACCGTCAGCGTCGAGTACCCGACCTTCTGGACCTTCCTCCTCTCGTCCAACGTCGTTATCTATATACTGGAATGGACTATATATGCCATACTCTTAAACGGCCTGTCCCGCCCGAGGGAAGTGCGATGAAGAGGGACGACTTCTCTTGGATGATCGGCGGAGTCCAGGGGAGCGGAGTCGACACTTCAGCGAACGTGTTCGCGAAGGCCGCGGCCGCCGGGGGCCTTTCTGTCTTCGGCAAGCGCGAGTACTACTCGAACATAAAGGGAGAGCACAGCTACTTCCAGGTGAGGGTCTCCAAGGACACGATCAGGTCTCATGTCGACACCGTCGACATGCTGGCCACTTTCGAAGAAGAGACCATCTTCAGGCATGCGCTTGAGGTGAGGGCAGAAGGCGCGATAATCTACGACCCCGACCAGGACACCAAGAGGCTTGACCAGGTCCCGACGATCGAAGCCGACGTAAGGGCGACGCTGAACGGCGAGCTAGCGAAGGCCGGTCTGTCCCCTGACGTCAGAGGCATCTTGGAGCTCGCGAGGAGGAGGGGCGTTCACATCTATCCGATACCCTACAACGAGCTGCTCAAGGAGGTAGGCGCCAGGTTCGGCGAGACTTCGTTGAGCACCCTCCAGCGCATGCTGAACGTCATGGCCGTGGCCGCGTCGTTCGCGCTCGTTTCGTATGATGAGAACCTCGTCAAAGAGGCCCTCAAGAAGCAGTTCCGCGCGAAACCCAAGGTGGTGGAGATGAACGTCGCCGTGGTCGCGGCTGCGTACGAATACATGAACCAGAAGTACGCCGGGAGCTTCGCCTACAAGCTCGCCCCTGTGAAGGTCTCTGGGGAGACGAACCTCTTCGTCAGAGGCAACTCCACTGTGGCTCTGGCCAAGCAGCTCGCCGGCTGCAGGCTCCAGACCTACTATCCGATCACTCCTGCCAGCGACGAGAGCGAGTTCCTCGAGGGCCACGCAGAGATAGAGCTCGACGGGTCTGCGGCCATGGAGAACCCGCAGGTCGGCGAGGCCGTAGCGCTCAAGGGCAAGGGGAACATAGCCGTCGTACAGTCAGAAGACGAGATAGCGGCGGTCACAATGGCGATAGGCGGCGGGTTCGCAGGTGTCAGATCTTCGACGTCGACGTCAGGGCCTGGCTTCTCTCTGATGGCCGAAGGTCTGGGATACGCCGGGATGAACGAGGTACCAGTAGTCGTCACGCTTTACTCCAGAGGCGGCCCGAGCACGGGACTCCCGACACGCCATGAGCAGGGCGACCTGAGGTTCGCCCTCCACGCAGGCCATGGCGAGTTCCCGCGGCTGGTGCTCGCCAGCGGCGACCTCACGGAGGCGTTCTATGACACGGTCAGGGCCTTCAACTACTCCGAACGATACCAGACACCGGTGATCCATATCGTCGACAAGGCCCTAGCCAACTCCGACGCCACGATACCCAAGTTCGACGTGAACAAGGTCAAGATAGACAGAGGCCTTCTCGTGAAGGGTCCCGTGACGGACGCGGTCAACGGGGAGATAAGGCGCTTCCAGATGACTCCTTCAGGAGTCTCTCCGAGGCCTCCTCTTGGAACGAAGGGAGGGGTCTACTGGAACACTGGAGACGAGCACGATCCCCTCGGTCACATAACCGAAGACCCCACCAACAGGGACATGATGATGGACAAGAGGATGGGGAAGATCGACCTGGCCGACAAGGAGATACCTATGGACGAACGCGTGAACTTCTTCGGCCCGGCGGCCGCAGACATCACACTGTTGAGCTGGGGCTCCACCAAAGGAGCAATTCTCGACGCCATGGAGTGGCTGAAGGAGGACGGGATCCTGGTCAACTTCGTCCAGGTCAGGCTGATCAATCCCTTCCCGACCGAGTACATCAAGGGAGTCCTCGCGAAGTCGAAGACCATAGTCGGCGTGGAGATGAACTACTCAGGACAGCTGACGGGGATCGTAAGGGAGAGGACTTGCGTGCCTGTGGAGCAGTTGGTCGTCAAGTACAACGGACGGCCTATGTCCTCGGAGGAGATCTACAGCGCGGTGAAGCTTATCTCCCAGGGGAAAGCCCCCAAGAGACTGGTGTTGAAGAATGGCGCTTAAGCTATCCGACCTGAAGACGACGGCGCACAACGACTGGTGCCCCGGCTGCGGCGACTTCGGGATCCTCAACGCAGTCCAGATGGCCCTCGCAGAGATGAACGTCGACCCGTCCCGGACCGTGGTGGTGTCTGGGGTCGGCTGCTCGTCGAAGGCCCCGCACTTCATCAAGACGTACGGAGTCCACACGCTCCACGGCAGGGCCCTGCCCTTCGCTTCCGGCATCAAGCTGGCCAACCCCAACCTTGAGGTCGTCGTAGAAGGAGGCGACGGAGATGGGATGGGCATAGGGGCGGGCCACTTCGTCAACTCCGGCAGGCGCAACCTCGACATGCTCTACATCGTCCACGACAACGAAGTGTACGGCCTGACAAAGGGCCAGGCGTCCCCGACGATGAAGCTGGGGATGAAGACGAAGTCGCTCCCCCTGCCCAACATCAACCAAGGGATTAACCCGCTCATGCTGGCGATAGCCTCCGGGTACACCTTCGTGGCCCGCGGCTACTCCTACGACGTCCGCCATCTGAAGGACCTCATAGTCAAGGGCATACGCCACAAGGGCTTCGCGTTCCTGGACGTCCTCCAGCCGTGCCCGACCTACAACGACGTCCAGACGAAGGAGTATTGGGCCGGCGAGGGCCATCTCGACACAGATGGCAAGCTCCAGCCGCGGACCTACAAGCTAGAGGAGTCTGGGTACGACGGCGTCGTGCACAACCCCGACGAAGACGAGATGGAGAAGAAGGTCCAGCAGGCAGTCCTGAAGTCGTTCGAGTTCGGCGACCACACGCCCCTAGGAGTGTTCTACCAGAACGAGCACGTGCCCACGTACGAGGAAAGGCTCGCATCCAGGATGCCGTCGTACAAGACCAACCCGCCCGCGGACCAGGAGATAGCGCACGCCGATGGGACGCCCTTGGCCAACATCGACAAGCTCCTGGAAGACATGCGCGTCTGAGGCGCGTTCGTAGTCAAACACCGCGCGCCCACGCGACCTGTTCAAGGTCCTCTCGAACCACCTATCTACCATAGGCAGGGCATCAGCCAAGCCTTTCGCGTCTCGCGTAGAGAACCGGCGGCCAGCGAG
>JASHVX010000073.1 GCA_030044375.1 Nitrososphaerales archaeon
GTTGGGAGTTGTCGGTCCTATCTCGCCGAGACGGAGCCCGTGGCAACGAAAATCGTGAGGATACTGCGATATATCGCGCGAATTACTCTCACAATGCATATTAGCGCATGTAGGGTTCCGGATTACGCGAGACCCAGTGCTCGAAATCCTCGACTCGACCCTCAGGGAGGGTGAGCTCTTCCAGGCTTTCGACAACGAGACGAAGCGAGGCGTCGCGGAGGTCCTGCGCGCCCTCGGGCCAAGCCGGGTCGAACTGACAGTCGACTACCCCCCGAGGACGAGCGGCGCCGAGCTCGACCTTGCCCTCGAGAGATTCCGGGAGGCCGGTGTCGGCGTCGTGCTTCACGGGCGGGCCTGTGCAGAGGACGTCGAACGGATAGCAGGCCACGAAGTGGAAGGCTGCGGGCTCTACATAGCGATAAGCAAGCTCCATAGGGAGAACAAGCTCCACGGAATCACCGAGGAGAGGGCGCTCGACGAGCTGTGCCGGTCCGTCGCGCTGGCAAGGTCGAGGGGGATACGTTACATTCGTGCCACGCTTGAGGACGCTTCACGCCTCTACATGGAGGAAGGGAGGGCCGGTCTCGATAGGATTGGGGAGTCGGCGAGAAGACTGAAGGCCGAAGGCGCGACACTGCTCAGCGTTCCGGACACCTCGGGGCTGATGACACCGCACCAGGCCGGGTCCTTCTTCAGGGAGCTCGGAGAAGCGAGCGCGCTCCCCCTCTCGGCGCACTTCCACAACGACTATGGGTTCGCCTCTGCGAACACGGTAGAGGCCTGCCTGGAAGGAGCCGCCGAGCTCCAGGTCTCCATCATGGGCATAGGCGACAGGAACGGAATCGCAGACATGTACGAGGTCATCGCCGCGCTCGAGGACATACACGGCCTCCGCACCGGCGTGGACAGGAGCGGGCTCCGCGCGGCGTACCAAGAGTTCGCGAAGGTCGCAGGACTGGACATGAACTGGCGCCACCCGCTCTCCACGGAGGCGCAGACAATCAGGGCCGGCGTGCACCAATCGATGACCTCCAAGAGGCCCGACGGCTACATCCCTGCGAAGAAGCTCGAGCACGACTTCGACGGTCCGAGGTACACCGTGAACCAGTTCATCAGCTACAATCTCGTGAGGTCGCTGCTGGTCCGGTCCGACCCGGCCGTCACCAAGGAGGAAGCGAAGGCAGTCGCCGAGAGCATCGCGGCGGCAGCGAGGTCAGAGGGCCGCGTAGGCGCGTCCAGAATCCAGGAGATCGTCTTCGAGCAGACAGGAGTCGAAGTACCCCGCCAAGAGATCGCAAACCTATTCGGGGTACAGAGGGTGTACGTCCTGATGAAGCTCAGGCCCCAGAGTCAGGCTGCCAGGATAGCCGGAGCCGTTGCGAAATGGGCCGACGTCGAGACGGTCGACGAGGTCTATGGCGAGTTGGACATGGTGATCAGGGCGCGGCTGAGAGATGGCAAGGAGAACGTGGTCTCTGAACTCAGGACAGCCTATGCCGACGACATTGTCGAACTGAGGACCCTACTCACGGAGTGACTGAATTGGGCAGTTCAGTCCTTAGCAAGATCTGGGACGCGCACGCCATCGGAGAAGATGAGGACGGGAGGACGCTGCTCTACATCGACAGGCATCTGACGCATGAGGTAACCTCCCCCATAGCCTTCGAGGCACTCCGGGAAGCTGGCAGGAAGGTGAGAAGGCCAGACCTGACCTTCGCGGTGACGGACCACAACGTACCCACGCATGACAGAGACCTGCCGGTCGAGAGCGGGATGTCGTTGAGACAGATGGAGCTTCTCCGGCAGAACGCCAGAGAGAACGGCGTCATGCTCTTCGACTATGAGAGCCAGGACCAGGGAATCGTCCACGTCATCGGAACCGAGCTCGGCCTGACCGTGCCAGGGATAACGCTCGCCTGTGGCGACAGCCACACGTCGACACATGGAGTGCTCGGCGCGCTGGCCTTCGGGATAGGCACCAGTGAAGGGGAGCATCTCTTCGCGACGCAGTCCCTCTGGATCAAGCGACCCCGCGAGATGCGCATCAAGGTGAACGGGAGGCTGCATGCGGGAGTCTATGCGAAGGACGTCGTGCTCAAGATAATCCGGGACATGGGGACCGGAGGCGCGATCGGTCACTCGGTCGAATTCTGCGGCGAGACCGTCGACTCGTTTTCTGTCGAGGAGAGGTTCACTCTGGCGAACATGATCGTCGAAGGAGGCGCCAGGACCGCCATCATGTCTCCAGACGAAAAGGTGCTGAACTACGTCAGGGGGAGGAGGTTCGCACCGAAGAGCTCTGAATGGGATGCTGCGGCGGCTTCTTGGAGGGAGCTCGCCTCCGACCCCGGCGCCGGCTACGACGCGGAAAGGTCGTTCGACGTGTCAAGGCTCGAGCCTCAGGTTTCGTGGGGCACCAACCCCGCCATGACGGTAGGGGTGACGGAGACGGTTCCGTCCCCTGCTGACGCCAAGACCGAGAGAGAGCGAGTCTCGATAGAGCGGGCGGTGGGATACATGGGCCTGACGCCCGGGATGAGAGTGACCGACATACCGGTGGAGGTCGTCTTCATCGGTTCGTGCACTAACGCGAGGATCTCCGACCTCGTTGAAGCCGCCAGGTTCGTGAGAGGGAGGCACGTCAGACAGGGGGTGAGGGCGCTTGTCGTGCCCGGGTCGCAGGCGGTCAGGGCTCAGGCGGAACTGATGGGCCTGGCCTCGGTCTTCCGCGACGCAGGCTTCGAGTGGAGGAACGCAGGCTGCAGCATGTGCATAGCCATGAACGGCGATGAGTTGAAGCAAGGGCAGCGGTGCGCGAGCACTTCGAACCGCAACTTCGAGAACAGGCAGGGCACCGGGGGCCGGACTCACCTCGTCAGCCCAGCGACCGCGGCGGCGGCGGCAATCGAGGGAAGGTTCGTCGATGTCAGGGAACTCGGACGGGTGTAAGCGCCATGATGGATCGTTCTGGAAACGTGGTCGGGGTGGCGGCGCCGCTGGAGTGGGATGACGTAGATACAGATCAGATAGTGCCAGCGGAGTTCCTCAAGGTCGTCGAGAAGAAGGGGATGGGCAGATACCTCTTCTACAGGCGGCGGTATGGCCAAGACGGAGCCGAACGGGCCGACTTCGTCTTGAACCAACCTGCGTACAGGTCAGCCGCGATCCTTGTGGCCGGCGCGAACTTTGGGATAGGGTCTTCGCGGGAGAACGCCGTCTGGGCCCTCTTGGACGGCGGGATCAGATGTGTGATAGCCACGTCGTTCGGCGACATCTTCGAGAACAACGCCGCGAGGAATGCCCTGCTCTGCGTCAGGCTCGACGAACCCACCGTCGCCCGGCTGAGGTCATTGGCGAGGAAAGGAGCGGCCTTCTACATAGATGTCCCTGCCCAGACGGTGACCGCGGGTAGTGAGGTGACTGCGTTCCAGATGGACCCTCACGCGAAGAAGAGGTTCCTCGAAGGCCGCGACGAGGTCTCGACGACTCTCGAAACCTGTGGTCCGGCGATTTCGGGATATGAGGCCCGGATGCCCGCGTGGGCGCACCCCTCCAGCGTCAGCCCTGTGGAGTAGGACGACCCAGTCTCGGGCAGCCTGATCGGCTGGGCTTCTGCATTGGCCCGCCGTCAACGGACCGCGCTGCGCCCACTATTCGCATGGACAGGCGTTGCACGGGTCTAGTTCTGGAGATGCTCGAGGAGGAACTCTGCGGCCGCAGTATAGCCCTTGATCCTGTTCCTGAGCTTCACGAGGCCGTGCCCTTCGTCGTCGAACATCATGACGTCGACCCTCCTTCCCAAGCCCTTGAGCTCCGCTTCGATCTGCTTGGTCTCGCCGAAGGGCACCCGCGGGTCGTTGGTGCCGTGAATCATGAAGAGCGGCGCCGTGATCTTGGAGGCGTTGTTGAGGGGGGCGATGCTCTCGAGGAAGTCCTTGTCTCTCGCGGGGTCGCCGTATTCGACGGCGCGGAGCTTCCTTCTCCAGGGGCCCGTGTTCTTCAGGAACGTGACGAAGTTCGAGATGCCGACTATGTCGACTCCTGCGGCCCAGACCTTTGGGTACCTGTACATGCAAGCCAAGACCATGAATCCGCCGTAGCTTCCACCGATGACCCCTGTTCGCTTCGCGTCGATCATGCCATCCTTCTTCAGGCGTGCAACCAAGCTGTCGATGTCTGCGACGGAGTCCATCCTGAGAGTTACGTCGTCCAGGTGGGTGTAGGCCCGTCCATAGCCCGAGCTTCCGCGGACGTTGGGCGCCACGACGGAGAGGCCCATGGAAACGAGAAACTGCACCAGGGGGTTGAAGCTGGGCCTATACTGCGACTCGGGCCCTCCGTGGATGTAGACGACGGAGGGTCGCGGCCCCCCGCCGTCCTTAGCGCTGTAGAGGTAGTAGGGGACTGAAAGCCCATCGAAGGAGGAGAACCTCCCTAGCTTTGGCTTCGCGCACTTCGCGAGGTCGAGCCCGGAAGAGGAGCTGTTTGTGACCCGCGTCGTCGAGCCCTTGCTGAGGTCGTGGATCCAGATGTCTTGGTTGTGGTTGGCGTCTGAGAATGTGAAGGCAAGAGCTCCGCCATCGTGAGACCACTTCATCCCACCGATCACGCCGGAGGGCATCTTCACACCCAGCTTCGGCCCTGAGAACTCCCAGATCGCGAGCCGGCTCGCCCCGTCTACGTTGGTCGTAAAAGCGAGCTTCTTCCCATCATCAGAGAGCTCCAAGCCCTCGGCGTCCCACTCGTCTTCGAAGAGGTAGTGCGGCTTGGGGTCTTCGAGGTCCATGACCGCGGGAGCCGTGAACTCTCTCCCGAGGTCGGTGATGAGATACACCTGGCGACCGTCGGCACTGAACTGGGCGGACGCGGAGACTACGTCGCCCTTGTGCTTCGTCAGCAGGCGGGGCCTCGAGTCCTTCCCCACCAGGAACAGGTCGTAGTTGAACGAACCGTACATCCTCTGCATCAGTTTGTCTCCGCGCCTGGGCGACCAGTCGATGCCGTAGTTGGTCTGGTCACCGCGATAGACCAGGCTTTGCTTCCTTGTGCCTAGGTCCATCGTGTAGACGTCGAAGAAGGCCCTGTCCCTCTTGTTAGAGGAGAAGAGGATCGCGTCCTCTTGGGGAGACCATCCGCCGAAGCTGTGGATTACGTCTGGCTCGTCCGTCAGCGCCTCAAGACTGTCTCCGCCGTCGGTGGCCAGGAAGAGCTGGAACCGTTCGTTGCCTCCATGGTCCTTCTCTAGGAGAAAGGAGTCGCTCTTCTTCGCGCTCGACACGCCTCCGACCCTGTCTTCGAAGTACGTGAGCTGCTGCGGCGAACCCTCCTCGAGGGCGAGAGACCAGACCTGGGGGACGCCCGTCGCGTCGGAGATGTAGACGAGTTTCCTGTCGTCTGTCGAGAACGTGGGGTTGTAAGATGAACGGACCGAGAGGAACTTGGTTAGCTTGTGCCTGACGGCCTCTGTCGCAGGGCGGACCATGAACTGGCGTGCTCTGCATCGGTCGGGCTTTATGCTTGACGCCCATGCGGCGACGCGGTCTCCTCCTCGCCGCGTATCGCTGAACCCGCCTCCAACCCTTAATATCGGCCGGAGGCTTGACGGCACGGTCCGAAGAGTGCAGACTGACATCACAGACGAGTACATGAAACGGATGCTGGGGACCGTGAAGCCCTATACCTTGGTGGTGCTACGGACGACGCCGAAAAGGGCCGAACCTGGCTCCGACGCCATCATCTGGGAGCATGGGAGGAGGCTCTTTCAGCTGCGTAGAGACGGCAAGATGTGCATCGTCGGCCCATCCGCGGACAGGGGAGAGATAGCAGGCATCGGCATATTCGTCACCGGGGTCGATGAGACAAGAGAGATCATGGAGGGGGACCCGGCGGTCAGGGCCGGGGTCCTGACCTACGACATCCACACCATCGTCGGATATCCCGGCGACGCTCTTGCAAGGTAGAGGCCTGTCAGACGAAGGATATCTCCGAGCGCACGTAGACCCGAGTCGCCAGAGCGAGGACCACGATGGTCTCTATGATGAGGAGGGGGACCTGCCAGGCTGAAGCCGCGGGGAGAGCGCCTTCGAAGCCTCCTCTCGCCGCGTTCGCTATGTAGGTGAGGGGGTTGACCTCGAAGAGCACCTGAATCGGGAGGGGAAGCTTGTTGCTGAACGGGTAGAACACCGTGCTTGCGAAGTTCACAACGAAGATGATCAGAATCTGTATGCTGTTGTAGGCGTTGTTCGACTTCACGAGACCTGAGATGAGGAGCATGAGCGACCCGAAGAAGATCGAGCCCATCGCTATGACGGCGAAGGCCGTCAGCGCTCCGACCAGGGAGACCTGAAGCGAGCCGATGATCAGGAAGGCACCGACAAGCATCACGAAGGCGCCTGCGAGGCCGAAGCAGAGCGAAGTGAACATGATGCCCAACAGGTACTGGAGCCTTGTGAACGGCCCGACCAGAATCTGCGCGAGCATCCCCCACCGCCTGTCCGCCCAGAGCATGCTGCCGCCCACGGTCCCCGCCATCACGGCCTGGAACGACATTATGCCAGGGGTGAGGAATTTCAGGTAGGTCGTCGTGGTGCCCGCGACGCCGGACGTCATGCTGATCTGCGCGCCGAAGCCGAAACCGAAGAAGACCAGATACATCGCGGGCAGGCCGATGAGGATTATGAGAGTGCCTGGGTCGACGTTCACCCTGATGTTCCTGTAGATCAGCCTGACGATGCTAGGAATGCCCATTGCTCTCCCTCCCTGTCCCGCCGACCGAGCTGATGAACACGTCCTCAAGGGTGTTCTTCCTGATGGTGAGCCAGTCCATCTGCACGCCGGCGGACTGGGACAGCTCCAAGACGCGCTGGAGCGTCCCCTTCGGGTCGTCGGTGAGGATGACGGCCGAGTTGCCTTCAGACTTCACCTCGCACCCGACGAGCCTGTCCCTCAGGGCGGCGAAGAAGCCGGCGGCGTCCCCGCCGGTCAGCGTCACCTCCACTGTCTTCTTGCCTCCGTAGAGCCGCTTCAGGTTCTCGACGGTGTCCATCGCGAGGATCTTCCCCTGGTCGACGACGGCCACCCTGTCGCACACGTAGTCGGCCTCCTCCAGGTTGTGGGTCGTGAAGACGACGGTCAGCCCCTGCCGCGCCCTCTCCCGCACCGAGTCGAGCAGTTCTCGGCGCATTATCACGTCGAGGCCTGTGGTGGGCTCGTCCAGGAAGAGAATGTCCATATCGTGCATGAACTCGCGTGCCACCTGGACGCGGCGTTTCTGGCCGCCCGACAGGTCGAAGGCTCGCTGCTTCCTGACGTCCTGCAGCCCGAACGCCTTGATCAGCTCCTCCCTGCGCTGCAGGCTGACGCTGCTCGGGACGCTCCACAGCACGCCGTAGATGTCGAAGTTCCCCTGGACGGTCGAGAAGTCGAAGGACTCGCCCTGCTGGACGACGCCGATCCTGGTCCTGATTTTCCTTCCTTCGCGCGAGGGGTCCATCCCTAGGATGCTCAGGTTCCCGGAGGTGGGCCGGATTAGCGTAGTTAGCGCCTTGATGAGGGTCGTCTTCCCGGCGCCGTTCTTCCCGAGGAGCCCGAAGATCTCACCCTTCTTGACCGAGAAGGTCAGGCCGTCCAAAGCGAAGCGCTTCCCGTCGTACGAGTGCTTCAGGTTCTCGACGGCGATCACCGGCTGGGCGGTGGTCTGGCTCATCTGAGCGCCCCCGCGCGGACCAACTGCCATGCTTGTCCTTCCCTAGAGCTCTCTCTTGCGATAGAGTCGGCTGAGGCCCCGGTCCGGCTCGGGCCGTGCGGAGGTTCAGGCATACTTCCCCAGAGCCTCCTCTGTAGCTGACAGCATCTCGTCCAGGTCGATTGGGACGCCCTTGATGACGTCTTGCACGTGCTTCTTCGCTTCCTCGGTGAAGACGCTCCTGAGGTCGCGTGCGAGGCCTGGCGAGTCGGTGCTCTTCTTCGAGCCGTTCTCGGTCCTGAAGACGACGAGATTCTCGGTGACGTTGAGCGTGAACTTCCTGGTGTCGAGGGTCATCTTCTCCTTGCCCACATGCAGAGTGTGGAGGGGAGAGAACGTCTTCACCTCTGAGGGCGAGTAGACGAAGCCGTCCGCGCCGACAGTGAGTTTCATCGAGTCACCCTGCATCCAGAGCGAGCTCCCGTTCCACTTCGCCGAGGTGCCCCCCTCAGAGGCCCGCAGGTATGAGGGGTCGTTGACCCCCCTTGCGAGCCAGGAAGCCTTGTGGTGGCGGGGACCGTCGTTGTCAGAGTCGATCTCGAACGACCCTATCCTGACGCTCTCGCCGTCTGGCCCCTTCCGTATCCGGATCGGGCCCACGTCGACCGACTCGCCGAACCAGTCTTCGTCGATGTGCACGAAGGGCAGGTCTATCGTGCCGCGAGAGCCTTCCTTGGAGACGGCCTGGTCAATCCGGGCGCCCTGGATCAGCTGTTCGACGCTCTTGCCGGTCAACCTGGCCACGCTGTCCTTCCCAGCTCTCTCACCCCTGAAGGGGATGCCGAAGGTGGTCATCGGACCTGTGAAGGTGACGTTCACGGGACCCATCGGGGTCTCGAAGGAGGCCCGCAGGTCGCCGTAAAGAACGCAGCCGACGACCCTTCCTGACCTGGCGATGGGAAGGGCTATGGAGTCAGCCTTCGCCGATAGCCTCGTCCTTTCAGCAGGCACGTCGGAGTTGGCAGGCACCAAGATCGCAGGTTTGGTAGCGTAGACCCCGTGCCTCCTTGGCGCCACCGCATGCGCGACGAACCCGAGGAGACCGGTCGCTATGACTAGTATGACTAGGTTCGCAATCTGGTCGGAGACGACCTTGGGGACGGTGTCGACCCATCCCAGGAACCAGATCAGTATGATTATGATGATGAAGCCGGCAGCCACGTTCCCCAGGAAGCTCGAGACGGCCCTGGCCGCCCCCGCGCGCGTTCTCGTATTGAAGGCGAGGCTGAGCAGGACCAGCGTGAAGCTGGTGGCAAGGATGTCAGTCGAATACTGGGATATCGACAGCGGGCCGCGTATCAGCCAGACCAGGAGCAGCAGCGCTGCCATGGCCCCGAACGCGGAAGCCAGCCTACGGGTTATCAGCGACGAGCTCTTCTCGCGGCCTATCTCAATCAACCTTCTCCCCTCCCAAGGCTTCGTTCATCAGTGCCAGCGTCCTCACGAGCAGGCGTCCCCTCTTCGTCAGCTGGTACCCTCCTTCGTCCCCGTGCGAGACCAGACCCATCCCCAGCAGGCTCTTGAGGTGGTGCGAGACGGACGCTCCTTCGAGGGCGGTCGCACTCTTGAGGTCAGAGAAGGACCTGTCT
>JASHVX010000074.1 GCA_030044375.1 Nitrososphaerales archaeon
GGCTCCGTCCTCGGGCACGAGGGAGACGGCTTCCTGATCGCCCTCGACATACTCAGCAGGTCTAGGATAGGCGCTGCTGCGGCCGCGGTCGGGGTCGCGAGGGCGTCCCTCGAGGCGTCGCTGTCCTACGCCAAGAAGAGGAACATCTTCGACAGGCCCTTGGCGAAGTTTGAGGCGATCAGGTTCCTCCTCGCGGACATGGCGACCAGGATAGAGGCCGCGAGGCTCCTAACGTACAGGGCCGCGACCGTGCACGACGGCGGCGGCGACTTCCTGAAGGAGGCCGCCATGGCGAAGTACTTCGCGAGCGAGACAGCGGTCTGGGCCGCGGAGAGGGCGATACAGATCCATGGAGGCTACGGGGTCAGCAAGCTCCTCCCTGTCGAGAGGTTCCTGCGCGACGCGAAGATACTTGATATAGTCGAAGGGACCTCTGAAGTCCAGCGTTGGATACTGTCGAAAGAGCTCCTGGACCAGTGAGGTCCTGAGATGGGTAGGGTAGCCGTCGTAGGCGTCGGCCACTCGAGGTTCGGCAGGAGGACCGACGTCAACGTCGCAGAGCTCGCCTTCGAGTCGATCAAGCAGGCAGTCGAGGACTCGGGAGCGGACAGGAGGCAGATCGGCACGGTCGTCGTCGGAAGCGCGGGCGGATGGTACGAGGAGTCGCTCCCGGCAGTCATAATCAACGAGTACGCCGGGTTCGACTCGGTAGGGACCATGAGGGTCGAGGCGGCCTGCGCGAGCGGCAGCGCGGCCGTCAGGGCCGCGGCCAACAGCATCGCCAGCGGAGAGACCGATGTCGCCATGGCAGTGGGCGTCGAGAAGATGACCGAGGTCGACACGCTGACCTCCGTCGAGCTGATAGGGAGGGCCGGCTCCTACACCTGGGAGTTCGAGAACTATGGGATGACCTTTCCGGCCTACTACGCCCTGTACGCCGTCTCCCACATGTCGAGGTTCGGCACCACGGAGGAGGACATGTCGCGCGTCGCCGTCAAAGCGCACCACTACGGCTCCCTCAACCCGCTCGCCCAGTTCCAGAAGGAGATCACCTTGGAGAAGGCCCTGGGCTCCCAGATGGTCTCTTGGCCTTTGAAGCTGTACGACGCCTGCCCCCTGTCCGACGGCTCTGCGGCCGTGGTCTTGGCCTCGGAGGAGGCTGCGAAGAAGCTGACCGACACCCCAGTGTGGATAAAGGGGACCGGATACTCCTCTGACTCCGCGAACCTCAGCAGGAGGGACGACTACGTAGGGCTCCGGGCCTCCGTGGACGCGTCGCGGAGGGCGTACGGCGCCTCGAAGGTGACGCCAGACATGGTGGACGTCGCGACGTGCCACGACTGTTTCACCATAGCCGAGCTGATGGCGTACGAAGACCTGGGCTTCTGCAAGAAGGGCGAGGGAGCCAAGATGATCCGCGACGGAGAGACGGAGCTGGGCGGCAGGATACCTGTCAACCTGGACGGAGGGCTGAAGGCGAAGGGCCATCCGATCGGGGCGACCGGCGTCTCGATGACCGTGGAGATAACCAAGCAGCTCAGGAACGAGGCGGGGAAGCACCAGGCGCCGATCAAGAACGGCATCGGCTTGGTCCACAACGTGGGTGGGACGGGCCACTACGCCTACGTGACCGTCCTGTCGAGGGACTAGCGTTGCAGGCGAAGGAGGACCCGGCCCTGCACTCTCGCAGGTCGCTGACCTTGAGGTTCGACATACCGACCTCGAAGACGAAGGAGTTCTGGGAGGCGCTCAAGCAGGGCAGGTTCGTGACGACCAGGTGCGCGAAGTGCGGCCACGTCAGCTTTCCTCCGCAGTCGGACTGTCCCAAGTGCATGGGAGGCGAGTTCTCATGGACTGACCTGGGGCCCGACGCGAAGGTGGTCACGTTCACGCACGTGCAGATAACGCCGGCGAGCTTCGTCGACAACGACCCCTACATCATAGCCATCTGCGAGTTCGCGGGCGGCCCCAAGGTCCTCGCGTGGTTGGAGGGGGTCGACCTGCCCAAGGTGAAGCCCGGCATGCCTGTCAAGGTCGCCGCGAGGGCGAGCGCCGAAGGGAACCCGTACTACGTCTTCGTCCCGGCCTAGAATTCCTTCGGGACGTCCCTCATCACTTCGGCCACCCTCACGAACCTGGCTCTGTGCATGAGGACCTTCGTGATGGACCCCTTGAACTTGAGCATCCCTTTCAGGACGGCCGACTGCACGTCGACCTCCGGCTTCATCACGGTCACCCACGCGTCGTAGGTTCCCTCCAGCGAGAACTCGGCCGGTGTCCCCGCGGCGACCTTCTGTACCGTGGTGACCCCGTTCTCGACCGCGAGCACGTAGTGCTGGTCGATGTCTGAGACGTTGATGGCTATGCTCGTCTTCACCGACTTCGTGCTCTCGAGCCACTTCGGGTCCTGGCTCAAGGCCGCCTGCACCTGAGCGAAGTACTCGTCACTGAGGAACTTCGCCATGTGTCGACGCTTCGCCCTTCGGGATTCTGCTTTTGAGCTTGCCTATGCTCCCTGAGGTCAGCATCGGGGAGAAGCGCCTGCCCCGCACCTCGACCTCCGCAGCGGCCTTGCGGATGAGCGGGACGGCGGCGTCTGTGGTCTTCACTATGAGCGCGCGGGGGCTGCCCTCGCAGGCCATCACCTTGACCTTCC
>JASHVX010000005.1 GCA_030044375.1 Nitrososphaerales archaeon
CAGGACCAGCAGGCGCGCCAGTCGAACTCCGACTATGTCAAGGAGTTGGCATCGGCGAGCGCGGATTACTCGGCCCTGGAGAACAGCTACAACACGTCGCTCTCCCTCTACAACGAGACCTTCGCCCTGCTTGCCAGCGTCGTGGGGGTGGTCAACACGTCTCTTCCCGCCTACCAGCAGGCCAGCGCGGAGCTGTCCCAGCTCTGGAGCCAGTATCTCGCGCTCAAGCCAGCGAAGAGCTCGCTCCTCTCCGCGGACTTCCTAATCGAGTTCGGCAACGGGACTGACAAGTGGTACAACGACACCTCGGTGCAGCCAGGTTGGAACGTCTACACGGCGACCGTCATCCTGACCCACGGAAACACGGCGGCTGTGTGGTACCCCGAGTACCAGGAGCACTTGGTGACAGGGATCGACGGAGTATCAAACACCAACTCGATGTACTGGTTCATTTGGACCTACAACAAGACGGCCTCCTGGCAGGCCGCGCAGGTCGGACCCGACGACCTCCCGATATACAACGGGTCGGTGTTCGCATGGACCTACTGCGGCGTGAACTCGGCCTACGAACCTACGTGCACGCCCTAGGTGGCCGTGGTCAGGACCAGGTCTGGCCCGGACAGACTGTTGTCTTATCGCTCTCCGAATTTGAGCCCGTCCGTGTAGATCACATCGAACAGGTTGCCGTCAGGGTCGGCCAGCGTCGCAAAGTCTCGCCCCTCCTGCCTCGGCGAGACCATCTTGGCCCCTAGTCCGATCAGCCTCCGGACCTCGCCTTCGGCGTCGCCGCTGTAGAGGTCGAGATGCATGCGGTACTCCTCCAAGTGGCCTTCCGACGACCTGCTCAGGGAGACGTTGGGGCCGGCGCCGCGAGGGTCCCTCAGGATGACCCAGTCGTCAGAGGCCGGATATTTCTGGGAGTAGTGGAGCGCCTCCTGCCAGAACCTCAGCATCTTAGGGAAGTCGTCGCAGTCGATTACGATTGAGCCGACCCACAGCCTGTCTGAAGCCATCCTCGCTGAGATGGGAGTCGAGATAGTTGAACATTCCAGCGGTTATCGGCAGCTCCGCTAAGCTCGCCTGTGACTCGGCGAGTCAGCCCACGGCCAGCTGCCACGCTGAGAGTGGTCCGAGTTCAGGCTCTGTCAGTCGCCACCTGGATGCAGGGCACATATGGGGAGGCGTCGAAACCCGGCGAACCCAGCTGCAGCACAGAGGGCAGCGATGACGTCGCCGCCTCCTCGTGTGACGTCACGCCTGAATTCTGCGTAACCTGGACCCAAATGGGAGATGAGGCTATCGCCGCAACTGTCACGACCGTTCCCGCGGGAAGGCTTCCATTCAATTCCAGGCTGACCGCGATGGCCACCAAGGAGGAGGAGAAATTCGCCAGTTGGGCACCCTGAACGGCGGAAAGGTTCTGAGCGATCGTAGCTGGCGTCGGCTCTATGAGGTTGCTGAAGTTGTACGATCGCTCGGCAGACAGGACCCCATCGACGTAGAGGCCGAGTCGCAGTATCTTGGTTCCCAGCTGAAAGGGGAACACGTTGAACGCCGCATCGACGATGTGGTTGAGACTGCTGTTCGCCGTAAGCGAGGTTGTCACCATGGTGTTGGCAGGCATCAACCAACCAATGGAGGAGGCAGAATTGGTACCGAACAGATAGCTATCGCTCAAACCAGTTGAGATTCCGCCCGTCGGGGGATGCCAGCCGTCGGCGGCAGTGATGGCGGCAGTGCCAACAACTGTGGCAATCAAAAGGGCCAGGAACATCCTGCTTGCTTCCACGTTGTCTCGCTCGTCTCTTCATGACTCTAGACTCAAAAGCATTGGTTCGACGACGCCGGGCCGCTGCTGGCCGCCATGAACCACCGTCACCTGTTGATTTCTACAAGCAGGACCCAGGCATCGACAATTGCCTTTACGAATGACGCGACAGTCGCGGGGACCAGAACATAGACGCCCACGGGCCCCCAGACGACAATCGAGACGCCAGAGACGACATACAGACTGGTGGCGACCATGTCAAGGAGCACCACCATCACATGCGACCTCTTGTGTTCGGCGTCGGTCAGTCCATAGTTCTTGATGTCTATCGTCAGGTTGGATGCCCAGACGACGAGCCCGACGGCCACCACTTCGAGTCCGACCTCCAGAGCGTCTTGACCCGGGACGAGGAGGACCAGGGAGGATACGAGGACCGCGAGCAGGACGGCCAGGGCCTGGATTGCCCTCCCGGGGAGCTTGGGGATTGACACTATGCGTGAGATGTTTATCGACACGCCGACGAAGATCAGGCCTGCCAGGGAGGCGGACGCGCCTGCTTCCGCTTCGAAGAATGCCTCCCAGCCCGCTATCATGAAGGGACCCTTTGGCCGGCAGGCAAGGGCCATCCTGGACGGGCTAGAACGGGATAAGCATGTCGGACCTCATCTGGTCATGCTCACGAGCCGGCAGCGCAAGCTATGCGTGCCCAACGTCTGCTAACCTCCGTCGTCATGCCCTCAGACCGCGACCGTGAGGAGCGACGGAGAGTGCATCACTCGACGCGTTCGCCGCAGGCGCCGCAGAAGATCGCCCCCGCCTTGATCTTAGACCCGCACCTAGTGCAGTAGTTCGTGGGCCCGCTCCCCGACGTCGAGCCCGGTTGTTGGCCGACCGTTATGCCGCCGAGAGGCCCCACGCCCACCATCATGCGGCCCCCCTTCGATGTCAGGCCCATGTAGGCGCCGATCGCCGTCAGGATGAACCCAATCACCAGTCCTCCCAGTGTGAAAAGTCCGCCTATCAGCATCATTACAATCGCCAGAATCCCTCCGAGCTTTCTCTTTCCGGGGTCGGGGGAGGCGAAGAGGACACCTCCGAATACGATGACGAGGCCCGTGATTATCCCTATGACTGCGATTCCGAAGGCGAGAGCGTCGAGCCCGGAGCCTGATGCCAGGCCTCCAGCCGAACCCGGCAGTCCTGAGAACAACCCGTCTGAGCTCGATAACAGTCCGTTGAGGGATCCCACGGCGAGTCCTTCCACAAAGCCTCCTATGACGTAGAAGACGCCCCCGATGATGGTCAGCATCGAAGCGGTGTCGAGCTTCAATCGCGCGTTCCTTTCTGGGTGGCGTGTCTATTAAACCGAGAGCGTGAAACCGTGGGGTTTCACTGGCGGTGACCTCTCCCGGTCATCTGCCTAGGTAACCGGTTTTGTCGTTAAGTACGGGCAAGCCTTGCTCCCCCTGTGCCGATTTGCAAGGTGCAGCGGATAGACGGCAAGGGCGAGAGGCACCGATGCGGGCTGTTCACCGAGAGCCTTCTGCCTGGGCCCCATACCCACGTCTGCCTGTCGCCGAAGGTGAAGGAGCCCTTTCCTGAAGAGAAGTTCTGCTACTATACCTGGAGGGACGAGGAGAGCGTGGCCCACTCCGACCACCACTCCGCGGGCTTCGTTACCTGGCCGAGCTTCATCCCCTTGCAACCCCCGCCCTCAGGTGGCGCCAGCCCGCCACAGCGCGCCTCAGCCTGATGGTCCGGGCCGCAGCCCGCCTCGTCGGGGGCCAGAGGCGACGCGCCTCGCCAGTACATACGAGGCCGTCACGACAGCGACGGCCAGGAAGACGAAACCGACCTCGGGAGGGAACTCAGGGACCCCGCCGGAGCTCTTTGATGACGTTGTGGCCGAGACCGAGGTCGAGGTCGTGGAGGAGGACGTGCTGCTTGTAGAGTTCGACGAAGCTGGAGAGGCGATGATCGACACCGCCCCTATGGCGCTGGCAGGCACGTAGACGTAGCCGTTGGATGAGTCGAACGCGGCGCCGACCGCCCCAGGTCCGGCCACAACGTCGGCGACAAACGTGTTCGTGGCGCCGTCGATGACCGAGACGTTGCCGTAGTTGTAGCAAGCCACGTAAACATGGCCGTTGGCGGAGTCGAAAGCCACTCCGTCCGGCCCATAAGGAACGGTCAAGTTCGCGACTAGGGAGTTCGTGGAGCCGCTGATGGCATAGACCGTCCCTGAAGCATAGTTCGCCACGTACACCTCCCCGTTAGAGGGGTCTGAGGCTATCGCGGCGGGCTCGACTCCGACGGTCAGATTGGCGACCACCATGTCCGTGGTGCCATTGAGGACAGAGACCGTGCCAGGACCCGTGCCAGTGACTGAACTCACACCTGCCACGTAAAGGTCTCCGTTGGAACGGTCGAACGCGATGCCCTCCAGGAGGTACCCCCAGGCCAGGTTGGCGACCACCGTGTCGGTCGAACCGTTGATGACTGACACAGTACCTAGAAGCGTGCTGTTACCCGCGTATGGGTTATCACCCGCCACGTACATGTCACCATTCGTCGAGTCGAACGCCACGCCGACCGGGTAGTCGCCTAGGCCAACTGTAGCGACCACGGTGTTCGTGGAGCCGTTGATGACGGAGACGGTGCCAGTGTCTCCACCGTAGCCCGAGTTCGTCACGTAGACGTCTCCGGTCAACGGGTCGAAGGCGACAGCTGACGGCCCAATCCCTACCGGCACCGTGGCGACCACGGTGTTCGTCGAGCCGTCGATGACTGAGACCACGCCCAAGGCCGGGTCAGAACCGTAGTTCGGCACGTACACGTCTCCGTTCGAAGAGTCGAAGGCCACGCTGGTAGGTTTGGTTCCTATGACCACGGTCGAGACGACCTCGTTGGTCGACTCGCTTATGACAGAAACGGCATCAGAGACCATGGTACTCACATACACGCTTCCATTCGCAGGGTCGAACGCGGCGCCATATGGCGAGGCCCCTACAGTCACGTTGGCCACGACAGTGTTCGTCGAGCCGCCGATTACCGAGACAGTGCCCGAGCCGTAGTCCGCCACGTAGACGTCCGCATTGGACGAGTCGGAAGTGATGCCGTAGGGCGAGCTCCCCACCGTCACGTTGGCCACGACAGTGTTCGTCGAGCCGCCGATTACCGAGACT
>JASHVX010000006.1 GCA_030044375.1 Nitrososphaerales archaeon
GACTAACTACCTCTCAACGCAGGATGAGTTATTCCCGGCGGAGGCGCAATGAACCCTATGTGCGGCGAAACTGTCACGGTCCAGCATAGAACGAGGGATGAAGAGTCGGGTCCACTCGAAGCCGTAAATATGTTCAACCTGCGGTAACACTCGCGATGCGCCGAAGGCCGCTCGTCGTCGCAGTCATTGTTGCAATCCTGGTCGCCTCAATCTCGGCAGGTCTGTGGCTTCGAGGCGACCTTCAACCAGCATCGGCACGCGAGGATACGCCGGACTGGACGAGCGCAGCAAACTACCCCGTCCAGGTTGCTGGCGCCGGCTGTGCGACGTCCTCAGAATTCGTGTATTGCGTGGGCGGAAATTCAACCGATGTTTACTACGCCAGCCTCAATGGCACCGGAATCCAGTCATGGATTCGCACTACTGCCTATCCCGTAGTTCCTGACTCGCCTAGCTGTGTCGCGTACGAGAGAGACCTCTACTGTATAAGCGGCTCAGACGTCTACTACGCAAGCGTCAATTCATCGGGCGTCGGGAAGTGGATCGCCGGGCCTAGTTACCCGTCAAACGTGTTCGGAAACACATGCGCCGCGTACTCAGGATACATCTATTGCGTAGGGGCCGAGGAGATGGATGTCCAGCTCAATACGACCTCCCTAGACTACGTCTACTACGCACAGATAGGCCCGGAAGGTGTGGGACCCTGGGTCCAGACAAATTCCTATCCGGTCGCCACTGTCGGAGCCTCTTGTATCACGGTGATTGGCTACATCTTCTGCATCGGTGGACAGAACCTCGACTCCCTTCAAATCGGCGGCGGGTACATCCTGTCGTCGGTGTATTACGCGAAGTTGAATTCTTCAGGCGTCTTTGACTGGACGCAGACTGCGAGCTATCCGATAAACGTCGAGCTCGAGAGCTGCTCGGTCTTCTCGTTCGCGTCTCCTGTGATCTACTGCGTAAGCGGTCAACGATACTCGACGAGCGGAAGCCACACATTGTCGGATGTACCTAATGTCTACTATGCGTATCCAACTTCATCTGGGATAAGCTCTTGGGCAACCGCGAAGAACTATCCCGCGTCGCTCCAAGGACTATCCTGCATCGCGAGCGTAACCACCGACTCGATCTACTGCATGGGAGGCGCCAAGAACCAAGGTCCTTCCACGACATCCTCCTATTACGGGATGATTTGAGTTCCGGGTCGGACTAACACCACAGGCTAGATCGTGCTTGGCCCGCCCGTCGGCCTGTATCGGACGAATAGGGCTCCCTGTCTGAGCTGCCTAGACTCAAGCAGGTGAAGCCAGTATCTTTCCTGGAAGTCCTTGAACTCCGGCTTCCCGTGGCCTAGGACCACAGGCTGGATGAAGAACTGAAACTCGTCGATGAGTTTCTCCTTCATCAGTGCGGACACGAGCTGCCCGCTACCATAGATCACCAAGTCCTTTCCCGGCCACTCCTTGAGCCTGCGGACCTCCTCCGCTGGGTCTCCCTTGACGAGCCTGGCTGTGTTCCACCTTCCCCACGCGACCTCGTTGAGCGTCTTCGAGAAGACGATCTTGGGGAGGTTGTTCATCCTCTCCGTGATCACAGGGTCGGAGTCGGTGGCGTCTGGCCAGTATGCGCCCAGTTCCTGGTAGGTGAGCCGACCCAGGAGGATGGCGCCGACGGAGTTGAGGTTCTCCTTGATGAGGTCGCCCGCCCCGGTCCCCTTCCTGAAGAGGTCCTCAGTGAACCAGTCCAGCTCTCCGTTGGGCCCCGCTACGAGTCCGTCGAGGGATATGATGTTGAATACTATCAGGCGACGCATTCTTCTAGACAGAGTCGCCGTCCGAATTTAAAGAGTGGTCACCACACCAACTCAGGATGAGGGCATTCTTGGTGGGCTCTTCTCACTCAAGTCCGGGCGCTTCCCAGCCTGCACCGCCGAAAGTCCAGGCCGGAAGGCGGGGACGAAGCAGCTCGCACGCTCTCGTCCAGTCATCTATAGTGGCGGCGCGCAGCGGCTTTGGAGTGACGGCACCGTCGTCAATCTCATAGCCCCAGAAGACACCGCACAGCGGCTCGACCACAGGAGTCATCAGCAGGTCAGGCGTGTACGTCAGAAAGGCACGCGCGTTCCAGTCGACGTCTTTCTCGGTGAACGCTGGCGCGTCGAACAGTCGAGGCTCTGTGCCAAAGGAAAGGTAAGGCGTATTGGCTCCGCGCGTCTGGGGCGCCACATCCGGTGCGACTATGTGGACCTCCTCACCGGAATCCTTCCTGACAGTGTAGTCGACAGCTTGAATCCATCCGAGGAGTCCGAGATAGCCCTCTGCGGGGTACTCCACCCTACCCTCGATCACAGGGAATCCGCGTGCGACGCCAACGTCCATGTTGAGGCCGAGCCTGTCGAATCCCCAGCGTGCTGGGTCCTTGTTCACCTCGTATCTCAGGAGGACGCGGCCGTCGACGCCACGCAAACTGAACCTCATCGAGTGAATGTAATTGCGCACGCCCGCTTCACAGTCCGGGGGCATTAGCCAGACATCGGCTATTTCAGTTCGGTCAAGTGGGATGCTTACGAAGGAAGCTATCGCGACTCTTCGGGCTCCTACACGCATCGAGTCTGGAGGAGCAAAGTGATGGAAGCGCTGGAGTCAGGTCAGAGTCGGTCAACTGATAGTACATCCCGTTTGGACAAAGAAGAGAGTCGAGGGACTGGTCATCCCAAAGTGTGCATCATCAATTCTTATTATCACTCGGCAACTCCACGACATTCATGAAAGAAGGCCCGCGGCCAGCCCTGGGCTTCTACTTCTCCCCCCGCACAAGAGTGTTCCACATCCTCGTAAGGGTGAAGGGCGCACAGCGGGGACTGGGCGGCCTCCTCGGCCAGCTCGCCAGGAGGGTCAGCGTCATCGAGAGCGTAAGCTACAGGCTGGAGGACGGTAGCACGGTCTGGAGCGCGTTCTGCGAGCCCCTGTCCAAAGGCGACACCCAAGCAACCCTGAGGAGGTCCGTCGCCGCCAATCCTTTCGTCCTCGAGTCCTCCGTTAGGAGCAGCTACCGCGGGCTCGTCGTCGACTCCTTCCACTCGGGGATGGAGATAGCCCCGGGGAGGCCCGTGATGGCCGTCTCCGTAGCCGGCTTCTCGCGCATATGCGGCCGCCTGTCGAAGCTGCTTGGGACGGGAGGAAGCACCGTTCTTTTCGAGGAAGGCTCAATCCTTGGTCAGTCGACGGGCCGGCTGATGAACTCGAAGATAAGTCGGGGCCGCCTCGACACGCGGCTGGCGGCCGCGCTGAGCCTTTACAGGGCGAGCGGCTGGGGTGCGATGAGCCTGAAGGTCGAGGACACCCAGGCCCAATTCAGAGTCAGGGCGCACGAGTGCCTAGAGTGCTCAGGTACCACAGGGGAGGGGGAGTGCAGCTTCCTGCGGGGCGTCCTCGTCGGCCTGGTCTCGACGCTCTCGGCGAGCGAGTTCAAGGGCGAAGAGTCCAAGTGCAGGCTGCGCGGAGACTTCTATTGCGAGTTCCTTCTGCAGCGCCAGGAAGCCCTGGAAGGACGCCGGCTGGAGTCCGCCAGCCACCTCCAAAAGTAACAGGCAGTGCTCCGCTTAATAGCCGCCCCACCTGGGCCGGGCCATGAAACCCAGCTTCATCTACGTAGGGATCCGGGTCAAGGACATGTCCAAGTCGATCGAGTTCTACACCAAGTTCTTGGGGATGGAGGACAAGGGGCACTCCAGGATCGAGGTCACCAAGGGAGACGTCGTCTACCTCGAGTCGAAGGACGCCAAGGTCGGGATAGAGCTGAACCACTACGACAAGGACAGTCAATTCAACTCAGACTACGTCGTCGGCGAGGGGCTCGACCATCTGGCGTTCAGCGTCGAGGAGTTCGACGCCACGATGCGCCAGGCCAGGGAAGCAGGCTACAAGATATTCAAGGAAGTCGACACCGGGAAGAGCAAGTGGGCATACATCGAAGACCCCAACGGCATCTGGATAGAGCTGTGCAAGTCAGGCTAACGCCTACTTGGCTAGCTGCACTCAGTTACGCGACCCAGCAGGTCGGCAGGTTCGCTCGACTTTTCCATCGCTCAAGCGGCCAGGCCGGCTCTCTGAAAGAAAGCCACGTACCTCCGGTCCTTGCGGATGTCCGGGTCCAAGTTCATGTACCTGAGGTAGCGGAACTGCACAGAGTGCTCTTCGTAAGCCTTGTCGAGGCACCCGAACATCTCGTCCCTCTCCCCTAGACCGGCGTAGACGAGGGCCATGTGGAACGGCTTCCCGAACGTGCCGTCTGGCAGTTCCTCGATTGATTTCAGTATCTCAATCGCCCTTCCTCTGTCTCCTAGCCGCGCATTGTACATCCCCAGCATGGAGGTCGAGAGGACGCCCCATGCGGGCCTTCGCTTGAGAGCCTTCTCCTCGTACGCAACAGCCTCCGCGAAGTCCCCCGCCTCGGATGCAGCCCAGGCGAGTCCGCTGTACAGGAAGTACCCGTCCGGGTCCACTTCCATCATCTTCTGGGCCTCCCTCTGCACTTCGGCCCCGCTGCCGGAGTACGCCTTGAACGTCACGCTGTTGTATACGATCACTGGGGACAGGGGGTCGAACTCCTCCGCGAGCGCTATCTCCTGCCCGGCCTCCTCCAGTTTTCCCATCTCCAAGAGGTAGAGCGCGTACCAGTGATGCGCCTGGACGTATCCAGGGTTGATTGCCAGCGCCCGCTTGAACTCCTCCCCCGCCTCGGCGTACTTGTAGTCGTGCTCCAGGTACTCCGCAAGCGTAGTGTGGGCCTCGGCAAGGCCCTCGTCGAGCGACAGCGCGGTCTTCACGGCTTCCATCCCTTTCGCCTCGACCTCGGCCATTGGCTCATTGTGGTAGAGGCCGAGCAGGAAGAGGACGTCGGCCAAGCCGGTGTATGCTTCCGCATACCGACTGTCTTCCGCTATCGCCTCCTCGAAGCAGGCCTTCGCCTCCCTGATGCTGGACTCGGATCTTGCGCGCATGGCTGTGCGCCCCTTCAGGTAGCGTACGTAAGCGGTAGAGTTCCTCGTCGCCTTCTTCTCGACGACCTCCCGGTCCTCCGGGAGCAGCTTGACCATCAGCGCGTCGGAGACGCTCTTTGCTATCTCGCTCTGGATTGAGAAGATGTCGTCCAGCTGCCTGTCGTAGTTGTCTGACCACATGTGCTCCTCTGACTTCGCGTCGATTAGCTGCGCGGTGACCCGAATCTTGTTCCCGGCCTTCCTGACGCTCCCCTCTAGGATGGATCCGACTCCTATCTCCTTACCAATCTCAGAGATCGACCTGCTGGTCCCCTTGAACCGCCCCACGGACGTCCTGGCTATCACCTTCAGCTGGTGGTTGTGCGAAATCGTGTTGATGAGCTCCTCTGTCATGCCGTCGGCAAAGTACTCGTCGGACGAGTCTGGGCTGATGTTGGCGAACGGGAGCACCGCAATCCTCGTCTTCGGAGTCTGAGGGGCCTCGCGTTCTTCTCTTTGGTTCCAGGGGAGAGCGACCTTGTAGACGGCCATGGGCGCTTCGACATTCTTGAGCTTCTGGGGGCCAAGCGGGGCGAGCGGGAACTCGACCTTGTTCTTGACCTGGACGAAGACCTGATCCGATATGCAGATTCCGCCGGGCTCTGCCAGCGGCTCTATCCGGGAGGCGATGTTGACGGCGTCCCCGTAGATGTCGCTCTGCACGTGGACTACGTCGCCCACATGGATGCCTATGCGCGCCAGGAGCCTCCTCTCCGGTGCCCGGGATGAGTTCTGGTCATGCAGCGCCTGCTGGATGTCGAAGGCGCACCTTACTGCCTCAAGGGCGCTCGCGAACTCGACGAGGGACCCGTCGCCCATGGTCTTGACCTCCTTCCCATCGTGCCTGACGATGATGGACCTGAGGTTACCGCGATACTCTTCCAACAGTCTGAGGGCCAGCTCCTCGTCCCTCTGGGAGAGCAGGGTGTAACCTACAAGATCTACGAATGTGATGGCGGCAAGGCGGCGCTCCGGGTTGGACAAAGCTTGACCTAGGGCGACGAGGCGATGCAGAATTAAATCGTTTGGCCCTTCATAAGC
>JASHVX010000007.1 GCA_030044375.1 Nitrososphaerales archaeon
AGCTCCTTCTCCCTTATGGCGCTCGTCACGGCGGAGAAGGCCTGCCTCAGCCTTTCGAACAGGGGAGGTCACTCCTCGCTCTGCCTTGCGACGAAGGAGTTGAGCGCCTGCCTGTCGGCGTCGAGCCGCTGGGCCAGCTCGCTTCGCTGGTTCGCGATCGACATCACCGTCTTCTCGACTTCCCGGCTCCTGTCCTCCAGTATGGCGACGGCCTCCGACTTCTTCTTCTCGATCACCACGCTTGCGCCTATGTTGATCAGGACCTTGTCTGTAGACGGAGGTTTGGACCGGAGCATCGCCCCGCCTCCTATCTGTACGAGCGTCTCCCCGGTGGGCTTGTCGCCGAGGCCGCTGAGGGCGTCGAGGGCCGCCCTGTTCTCGACCAGGGCCCTCTCGAGGAGGTTCTGCCGCGCTGACAGCTCGTTGTACGTGTTCTCGAGCACCCTGATCTCTACCATGAGCGCGTTGACCGTCTCCTCTACTGTGGGCTGCTTGCTCAACGATGCTCGCCTAGGAATTTTCAGACGCTCAGAGCCCGCGTTATAAAGACAAGCTCAGGGCCGGTCGTCTGGCTGCCCACTAGTGCGTTCCTTGAATTGGCGACCAAGCCAGATGCGACGTACGGGACTCCCCTGTTGACAGATGTGAGGCCCGCGCCGACTCCGAAAAGGCCTCCTAGCCTGTCGGCCTCCAGTTCGTCGAGCGCTGGATACAGCGCGACGCCCCTGCCCGTGGCGACCACCAACGAACCGACCTGCGCGTACTCGCCGATCGGCATCTGCTCGACCTCGGTCCCGAGCACGTCCCTGACTTGGGCGACAGCGTGGGCATCCAGGAGGGGAGAGGCGATTGCGAACCTGTCGTTAGCAACGATCAGGTTGCCGGCAGCCGTGAACTTCGACTCCAGGCGCGCAACGTTCAGGCCGGTGCCCGCGGCTATCTCCGACATCTCGGTTGACTCGGCGAGCCTCGATACAACCACGCCGTTGTTGTTCATGGCTGCCAGGGGGCCGAGGAGCCTCGACTCTGCTATCGAGGTCGGCACAACGGTGACCCCCAGGCTGGTCGAGAACTTCTCGGACTTTGTCTCTGCTAGGCCCTTGGGGGCGAGGACGAATTTGTCGTTGGCCTTCAAGAAGACTCCGATGTTTGGGCTCCGATAGATGTCCGCCAGATGGAGGCCCATTGGCAGCTTACACTTGTTCTTGCTCTACCTGTTCGACGGGGAGCTTGACAGACACTATACCGTCCTCGTCCCTTTCCATGTCGAGTGTGATGCGCCGCGGGGGGTGCTTTATGCCCCTCGACCAGATCTGCTGGTTCACGCTCTCCGAGATGTTCACCTCTGTCGCCTTCATGTGCCTCTTGGCGAACTCTCGGATCATTCTTATCGCGACCTTGGACCTTCTGTAGGGCGGAGCCTCTGCGGCCAAGCCTAGCGGGACGACGTATGTCCTCGTCAGGGTTTCGACTTTGTCTTCAGACATGGCTCATCACTTCAACTTCAGCTTCCGCTGCCTCCAGCTCCGTCTCTGGGGGCTGGACCTGACGTGCCTGTTTGTCTTCGCTATGACCCAGGTGGGGACTGACCTGCCCCTTCTGCCCGCCTTCAGCAGCCTGTTCTTCTTCGAGGTGTCCTTCACTCTTGCCAAGCTCTTACGCCCTCCTGATGGTTATGTCGCGCTTCCTTCCCTGCAGAGACACCAGCATCTGCTTGATCTGCTCGTCGTCAAGGACTTCTTTCAGCCTCCCGCTGGATGCGAGCTGGATGACATACTCCTCTATCGAGGCTGCGAGCTCGGGTTTCACCATCTTGACGTTCGCGAGCCTCTGCCTCGCCTCCGAGGTCAGCGCCATCCTCAGGACGTTCTCCCGCATCGCCCTCTTCTCGGAGACGTCCCTGTCGGCGGGCTTTTGGGCCGGGGCGGACATGCTATGCGTACCTCGCTAGCGCCGCGTCTGCCTGGCTCATCTCGGCGAAGATGTCCTTGCTGGCCTTGTCGAGCATCGCCCTGCCTTTCGAGGTGAGGACTCTCCCCTTGGGGGTCTTGGCGACCAGCTCGGCCTGTTCGAGCTGCTGGAGGATCTTGCGTATCGGCGAGCCCGCGGCGTCCCTGTGATGCTTGGGGAAGTAGGCGAGCGCCTTCGGGCCCCCGTAGGCGCGCTCGAGGTCGCTCAGGCCTATGGGGCCGTGCAGGTAGAGCTTCCTCAATAGCGAGGCGGCCCGCGTGTACCACCAGCCCGAGTCTTCGGGGAGTCGCTCAGCGTGGGAGCCTGTCTTCACGAAGCGTGCCCACTCGGGCTCCTTCAGGCCGGGCAGGTCCTTTACCTGCTGCGTGAGGGCGCCGATGAGCTTGCTCTGAGGGACGTCTCTCGGATTCACCATTAGGCTTCACGAATCGGAATTTTTGACCTTGCCTGAGCGTATATAAGGCCTTTTCAGGATTTTACGATTCACTCGCCCGCATGTCTCACACGTGATGCGGACGGCCGCCTGCCTGCCGTGCCCGAGTCTGACGCGGGCGTTGACCCCTGGGACCAAGAGGCCCTTGCAGCCGGCGCATGTGAAACGCTTCAGTTCTGGGGCGAGTCTTATGTTGAACCTGAGGCGCAGACGGCGGGCCAGGGCGGCCTGCTCCTTGGCGAGGTCGGGGTCTGAGCTTGTCAAGGCCACGGAAGACTCTGTGAGGCGCCTGACGAGCGCGGTCGCTTCGTTGCGGGCCGCCTTTGACTTCACGCCGCTCATCCCCCGCGGAAGGACTTAACC
>JASHVX010000075.1 GCA_030044375.1 Nitrososphaerales archaeon
CCTTCCTGTGGGGTTATGTTCTTAGTCGCGTAGCGAACCGCCACGCGTAAGGAGTTGTCCGGCGCTCTCATCTCTCGGGAGAGATGCCTAGGTGCGTGCGGACCTGCGGGCACCTCGAGTTCAACTCGGAATGCCGTCTCCTCGACCTACAGCTGGGTAAGAGGGCCGATCAGAGAGGCCGCTCTCGGGGCCGGAGCGATTGAGGGTGTCACCAGGTGCGGGACCGTCCTTTCGTATCACGCGAACGTTCCAAGGCGCCTCAGTCGGGTTTTGCCAGTCGGCCGTAGCCTCCAAACGGGTTCTCCTTGGTGCCCGCCCATCGTCCGTTGTAGTCGGCGCGCGCATCATGGAGGGAACCGCAGGCGCAGACGTGCCTGCTCGGATGGCCCTTGCGGCGGCGACAGAGATGCTTCGCCTTCCCTAACACTCCGAAGTCGTATTCGCACATCGGTTCTTCCATGCTTCGCACGAGTTCGCCCCGGCTAATATGGTCTGGCGACCTGGACCGCCGCCGGCACGGACAGGGGAGAGTGAAAGAACGGACGGACTCTCAGTCACTGACAGTAGTCGTCACAGTGGTCGTCGTCGAATTGGTCGTGGTACTTATCACCGAGGTCAGTGTCGTGGAGGTGCTGGTCGTCGTCGTTACCGTCGGCGTCGCCGTGACCGTCTGGTTGGAGGTCGTCGACTGGACCAAGACCACCGGCTCGACCGTCGTCACCGTCGTGGCGCTCAGGCTGGTCAATGTCGTCACTGCGGAGATTGTGAGGGTGCCGGCCGAGAACACCGTGGTCTCGACCACCACGTAGGACGTCTCAGTGCCTGTCGACGTCGCAGTCGTCGTCACGAGGAGCGTCTGGGTGTCGGTGACCGCCGCCCGAGTCACCAGTTCGGTCGTGGGCATCGTGGTCACGCTGGTGACCGTGACGGTCCTGGGCAGCGACGTCACGAAGATGGCCGCATAGGTGCCTCCCGCCGAGACTATGAGTAGGAGGAAGAGCGCCGTAAGGGCGGCTCCCGTCAGTTGCACGGAGTGCTGGTCGGCCTGGGGGTTAAAATCGTTGTTCAAGCGTTCGACGGGGCACTGACGGTAGGTCACGCTTCCTTGCCTCGCCGCCAGCAGCGAATAGGAGGCATGTGTTATCCTTCTGAAGTCTTTTATCCCTCGGCGAAGGCGCCACTCGACGTTGCAAGGCCTACGCCGTTCCACAGGTCCTTGGCGTTCTCTCCTTTCCGTTGCCGTGATATTCGTGCTCCTGAGCTCGGCCGCGGCCTCCCTTCCGTCAGTCGTATCAGAAGTCGCGGGCTATTCAGCTGCGCCCACCGGCCCGGCTCCTGCCGCCCCGGGAGACCAGGTCACGTTCTCTCCTGACAACTACATACTCGGAGAGCTGAAGGACGGTAACGTATACCAGAGCCAGAAGCCGCGGTCCCTACCGCTGACCGGTGCGAACGAGTTCTCGGCCGACTACTACACCCCCGGCGACTTCGACGGGGCCTACAACCTGTCTACCATGTTCTCAGAGGGCTACAACGGGAGAGGGGAGACCATCGCCATCATAGACGCCTACGGCGACCCAGAGATCACCCAGGACCTCAGCCTCTTCGACCAGGCCTTCGGGCTCCCTTCAGTCAGCCTCCACATCATCCCTGTAGGGCCCTACGAGCCTAGCCTTGGGGTGACCTACGGGTGGGACAGCGAGGTCGCCCTAGACGTCGAGGCCGCGCACATGATGGCCCCGGAGGCGAACATCAACCTGGTGATAGCCTCCAACGCCTCGAACGGGCTCTTCTACGCGATCAAAGACGTGGTCACCGAACACCTAGGCAACGTCGTCTCCATGAGCTGGGGAGAGCCCGAGAGCCTCATAGGAGAGTCTGGCTACTCGGCCGACGGCTACCTCAACTACGCCTACGCCGACTACTATCTCTCCCTCGGCGCCTCTGAGGGGATAACGTTCTTCTCGTCGACCGGGGACTACGGGGCCTTCGGCGGCACGACGTCCTACCAGGGCGGCGCGAGCTTCCCTTCGACCTCTCCGTCGGTCACGGCCGTCGGCGGGACAACGCTCTACATGACGCCGACCTCGGGAGAGCTCTCCGGCCTGAACTCGACGGCCGCCTACTCGGGCGAGTCTGCCTGGAGCATCTCGCCGCAGTACGTGGGGGAGCAGGTCAGCTCGGGAGGAGGATACAGCACGCTGTTCGCCAAGCCGCTCTATCAGGCCGACGCCGTCTCAGGCCCCGACAGAGCAGTCCCCGACCTGTCGGCCGACGCCAACCCGTACACCGGCATGGTGATCGTCCTGGAGGGAGGGCTGTACATCGAAGGCGGGACGAGCCTTGCCTCAGCCATGTGGGCTGGCATGGGAGCCGACCTCGACCAGGCCGTGGGGCACCAGCTGGGCGCCCTCAACCCATACCTGTACCAGATCTACTCCAATCCGTCGGAGTACGAGGCCTCATTCAACCAAATCCTCTCAGGCTACAACGGGCAGTACTCTGCCGGCCCCGGATACAACCTCGTGACGGGCCTCGGCACGCCGAACCTCCCCGGCCTCGCCGGCGCGCTAACCGAGTCTCAGCCCGGCCTGACCGTCAACGTTTCGACGAGCGCGAGCCCGCTCTACACGCTCCCCCAGTACTCCTACGGAGAGACCTTCACGATAGGAGCGAGCGTCCTGAACTCGCGTGACGAGCTGGTCTCCACAGGCTCCTTCACCGCGGACGTAAGCTCTCCCTCGGGCCCTCTTGCCTCCCTCCCGCTCACATTCAACGGGAGCCAGTGGGTCGCGGACTACACTGTGTCCGCGAGCACGCCTGCCAGCACCCTGAGCATCACGGTAACGGGTTCGTCGGGTGGGGCCTCGGGCCAAGGGATGACGGACGTCGAGGTCGGTATGAGCATAGGGATACTCGCTCCCGAGCCCTATCCGCTGACCACGCCTATACCTCCCAACCAGCCCTTCCTCATCGAGGCGACCGCGTCGCTGCCCGACGGGACGGCTGTGTCGACCGCCCACCTCACGGCCTACTTCGTCCAGGGGGGCGTCACAGTATTCGAGGCGCCGCTCGTCTCGATCGGCGGGGGAGAGTACGAGGCGGTGGCCGAGCTGCCTGCGGGCCTCCCGCAGGGGACCTACGACATGGTAATCAATGGGACACAATTCGGCAGCGCCTACCAGGACGTCTACTTCGGAGAGAGCCTGGTCGGCGTCATGGTCCTTCCCGAGAACGACGCCGTGCCCTCGGTCGCGCCCGGCCAGGAGGTGACCCTCCTCGCGCAGCCGCTCACAGCCAACTCCACAGGCGGGTTCACGTCGAACGTGACGGCCGACATCTACACCCTGAGCGGCGTGCTGGCGGCCTCAGTCCAGCTCCAGCCTGCCCCGAACGCCGTCCAGCTGGGCGTCTACAACTTCTTCACGTATCAGCAGGCGAACTTCACGGTGCCTTCGTACTTCGAGCCGGGCTTCTACAAGCTCGTGTTCAACTCGGTCTACACGGGCAACTCGACCACAGGCACGCAGCTCGGGACCTTCACCACCGGGTTCTACGTGTCGGGGCCGACTGTCAGCACCGACGTGTCAGTGGAGGGCTCCATCTTCGAGGGCCAGTACCTTACAGTCTACGCCCAGATCACCGACTCGTCAGGCAGCCCGGTGACCACCGGGGTGTTCACCCTCAACGTCCTGCCGACGCAGCTGGACTACGCGTCCTCTGAGCTCGGCGGCCTGCTCCTCTCAGGCGTCCCCATGCAATACGACCCCGCCGCGCAGGCCTGGGTCGGCCAGTATCAGATACCCTCGATACTCACGTATCCGTTCTACAACGGCAACGGGCTCGAGTCGTCGGCCGGCCAGTGGACGGTCTTCGTCTC
>JASHVX010000076.1 GCA_030044375.1 Nitrososphaerales archaeon
CTTCCAGTTGACGCTGCAGCTCCCGACGATCTCTACGAACGCGAAGCCGCCCATCTGCTGCACCCTGAAGGCGTTCTCCACGACTTTGGCGGTCTCGAGCGCGCCTCGCGCGCTGTAGAGGCCTGTCGACTTCAACGGCTCGATCGGGAGGACGACCCTCCTGACGTAGGCCGGCCTGTCGAAGTTCGCCACGAGCTTCGACGCGTCGATGGGCGGGCCCGTGTAATCCGTGTCCCTTCCGAACGGAGATGTGGTGGTCACCATCCCCATCGGTGTGGTCGGCGCCATCTGTCCCCCTGTCATCCCGTAGATGGCATTGTTGACCAGGAAGATGGTGATGGGCTCCCCACGATTGGCTGCGTTGAGGAGTTCGAGAAGGCCTATGGCCACCGCATCTCCGTCGCCCTGTATCGTGAACACTGTCAGCTCAGGTCTCAGCCTCTTGATGCCTGTCATCACGGCCGGGGCCCTTCCATGAGGCGCCTGCACAGCGTCCACGTTGATGTAGTCGTGCGCGAGGACGCTGCAGCCCACCGAGTCGACCAAGACGGACTTCTCCCTGAGGCCCAGCGAGTCCAGAGCGTTCGCGACGAGCCTCGTCAGTGTCCCGTGCTCGCAGCCCGCGCAGTAGTGCGTCTGCCTTCCCGTCAATGTGGGAAGCCTGCCGAACTTCACTTCGTACTCCCCGTCCAGCTCCTCTCGGCTAAGCGACAATGAGCTCCACCTTCTCCATGATCTCGCGCGCGGTTGGCAGCAGCCCGCCGAGCTTCCCCAGCCTGTCTACCCCTGCACCCTCTACTGCCAGCCTAACGTCTTGGACCATCTGTCCGGCGTTGAGCTCGACGACGAGAAACCTCTTCTCGGGGCCCGAGAGCGCCATCTCGGACAGCTCCCTGCTCGGGAAGGGTGAGACCGTTATCGGCCTGAATAGGCTGGCCCTGACTCCCTTCTGTCGCAACATGTCCACGACGCTCCTGCAGAGCCTCGACACCACCCCATACGCGACGAGCACCACCTCTGCATCGTCGGTCATGTAGGACTCCGACCTCTGTTCGGTCTCGAACGAGGCGAACTTCTTCGCCAGGGCCTCCGCGTGGGCGCTCTGCGCCTCGAACTCGAGGTTGAGCGAGATGATCAGGTGCCTCCCGTCTCCTCTCGCACCCGTCGCGGCCCACGGGGTCTCGAACGTCTCGGGCTGTATCCTGGGAAACTCTATGTCTTCCTTGAGCTGGCCGATGAAGGCGTCGGCTAGCATGACCACAGGGTTCCGGTACTTGAAGGCCAGCGAGAGTCCGAGCCTGGGAAGGGAGGCCATCTCCTGCACGGAGTTGGGAGCCAGCACGATGTTCCTGTACCCTCCGTGCCCGCCCCCCCTCGTGGCCTGGAAATAGTCGCTCTGCTCAGGCCCCAGATTCCCCAGGCCCGGTCCCGCCCGGTTGACGTCCACGATCAGGAATGGAACCTCCATCCCGGAAGCGTACGACATCCCCTCCTGCTTGAGGCTGAACCCCGGCCCGGAAGTCGCTGTCATCACCTTGGCGCCGGTCGAGGCGGCGCCGATCACCATGTTGATGGCCTCGAGCTCGCTCGCAGCCTGCATGAAGACCTTGAAGTCGGGATATTCGCCGGTACGGAACTTCGCGGCGAGCGTTTCAGGTATTTCGCTGGATGGGGTGATCGGGTACGCGAAGTACGCGTTCAGCCCTGCCTTCAGCGCGCCTAGCGCCACAGCCTCGTTACCTTTAACGAACTCCCGGGCCGTCAACCCTTCCTCAGGCTCCTTACCTCAGCGATGGCGAAGTCGGGGCATACGTAGTAGCAGATGCCGCAGGCTGTGCAGTCGCCCTTCTCTCCGTGATAGGTGAAAACCACCGGGTGGTACCCGTTCCTGTTCAGACCTGCGGACAGTGCTAGGTTCTTGTGAGGACAGGTCACCACGCAGAGCTCGCATCCCTTGCAGCGTTCCGCGTCGACCACCACATGTGACCTGGGCAAAGGCTGCACAACCTGCTGGCTCATCGATTCGTCAGGCCCCTTTCCGAATATATACGGACGGAACACGGTTTCCAAAGATGAAAACGAACAGCCTTTCTTCTGCGACCCGGACACAGCTAGGCCGGTCCGCCCGGAACGTTGCCAGCCCTGAGAAAGGGGTGGCTGTGTTAAAGCTGGGAGCCCTCGCGACGTTCCAGACATGATACACTCAGCGACCAAGAAATCCGAGTGCTCAAGGAGATGTGCGACCGGAAGGACATACACGTGCTCGAGTGAGCGAGGGGCTCTGCCAGTGTCGCAAAGGGTCTTGGCGCGTCTCGGGGGCTGAGCAGAAATTGCCAGGAGAGGGCCGCCGCAGGGTGGCGCTCTCGTCCGCCGCCTTCCTTCTCTTCATGGCGATGGGGTACGCGGTATACGCGGCTGACCGCACCGTCCTCTCCGCCGTCCTCAAGCCGATGTCGGCTTCTTTGAAGCTCACCGGCCCTGAGATAGGCTACCTTGGCGCGGCCCAGTACATCGGCGTGCTCGCCGTCGTCCAGCTCGCCGGCAGCATGTCTGATAGGTACGGAACCAGGCGGATAATCCTCCTCGGCATGATAGTCTTCAGCGCCTGCACCTGGCTCGTCGGGACATCGACGACCTTCTATTCTGCGTTCTCCTACCGCCTGGTCAGCGGGCTCGGCGAGGGGCTCTTCTGGCCCGTGGCGATGTCCGCCGTCGCGAAGAGGTTCGCGACGAGGAAGGGTCTCGCCATGGGAGTCTTCTACGTCGGGTTCGACGCCGGATCGATAGCAGGCCTGTCGATCGGGGGTCTGACCTACTACCTGACCGGGGCCTGGAGCGCCGCGTTCTTCGTGGCGCCCATAGTCGCTGCGATCCCCATTGCCGGCACCTTCATGTTGCGAGGAGCCTTCGAGCCCGTGGAGGGGCACGCGGCCGCTTCCCTCAGATCTGACATGGCCTGCCTCCTCAGACAACGGAAGATGCAGCTGCTGATGCTCTTCGCCCTGCTCGCGACGTGGGCTTCGGTGTGGCAGACTGTCTTCCTCCCGTACTACTTCTCCACAGCTCTGCGGTACACAGTCCTCACAGCTGCCCTGCTCAGCTCGCTTGTGACCGTCGCGGGAGCCCTCGGGAAGGTCGTGATAGCTGGTGCCTCGGACTCCAGGAGCCGTCAGAAGGTCCTGGCCGTGGTCTCAGGGGGCGTCTGCGTGGTCTACGTCGCGTTCTTCCTGACATCGGGCTTCGCGCTCAGCCTGGGGCTGGCGCTGGTC
>JASHVX010000001.1 GCA_030044375.1 Nitrososphaerales archaeon
GAAGATGCCTGTGGCCCAGGAAGGTGAGGTAGCCTGCGGCTACGGTCAAGACGAGGCCTGCCGCCACGCCGTAGTACACCACTGTAGGCCCCATCTCGATGTAGTAGCTCTGGAGGAAGAGCACGACTTCGACCGACTCTCGGTAGACGGAGGCGAAGCCTAGGAGGACCAGACCGAATAGAACGCGGCGGGTGTTCTTGCCCATCCGCTGTGCGTCCGCTATCAGGGACCTCTTCGCTTTGGTCTGCATGTTGATCCACCCGGACCAGTAGACACCGTGGAAGAACCAGTTCATCACGATGAGGAGGACTATCACTGCGAAGAGGCCGGTGGCGGCCTGTATCGCCAGGGCGCCGTAGTTGACGGCCAGGCTGCTCACTATCGTGATGGCCACGAACCATGAAGCGACGCCCGCGCCGAACCCAAGGGCGGCCCCTAGCTGGACCGGTCGCTTGTACCCATACTCCTTCCCCTTCAGGCCGGCGACCAGAGCCGCCAGCACGAGAATCGACTCCAGCCCCTCGCGGTTCACGAGCACGGCTATGTCAAGAGCGGCTATTGGGGACGGCGTGCTTGTGGTAGGATTGGGGTTGCCGGCGGCCGTTATTCCCTGCCATATGAGGACGGCGGCGATCGCCACCGCGCCGACCACGATGGCTGCGGTGCGCGCGAACTGTCGCAGGCGGAGTCGGCGCCTTTCAGGCTGACCCAGGTCGAGGTCGGACGAGGTCACTCCCCGGACACCGCTGAGCTGTTCACCGAAGGGTCTCTCGCTATCCCTGGCATTGGTATCGTGCTCGAGATGCGGTATAACATATGTAATATTTATCCGCTACGGTGTTAATGTATCTCGTTAACAGCGTGATTAACACAGCCGAGCCGACAGTAGAGGTCACCGTTAGGGACCATCGAACCTCGCCGAGCAGAAGGTAAATATACCTGACTGTCAAGGGTCTTGACTAATGAACACCCCTCAGCCTTCAGCGAAGAGCTATGATGAGGCCCCGTTCTCTGCGCTGCTGCACGCGACCCGCGGGACCTACACAGCGGCCATCCAGCACGCCCAGGCGAAGGTGGGGTGCGGAGACATCCCCGCCTCCGGAGAACCCATCCTGAGCGCGATGGAGTGGAGCGGAGCCTCGCTTGAGTCGGTCGTGCGTTGGCTGGGCGTCACCAAGCAGGCGGCAGGACAAGCCGTCGATGTGCTCGTGGCGAGAGGGTACCTCGAGCGGATTCGGGACCCTTCTGACAGGCGGAGGGTGAATCTCTCGCTGACCGATCGCGGGCGCAACGCCGGAAGGGCGGCGCGAGGGGCCATCGAGCAGGTGGACCGCGACTTGAGGGCCAGAGTGGGAGACGAGAGCATCGCCCACGCGCGCAAGACACTGATTGCCCTTCGCGAAATCAAACGCGGCCTACCAGGCAAGGCCGCACAGGACGGGGAGACGTGAGAGTCGTGCCGCTCGCCCGCGCCGCAGACAGGGACGAGGACTACGCGCGCCTAGGCCTCAAGCGAGACCAGGTCGAACAATGGGAGGACGGGATGAGGACGTCAGGAGGGCGGGACAGCTTCGAGTGGTGGTACTTCGACTCGCGTTTGGAAGATGGGACGAAGGTGGTCATCACGTTCTACACGAAGTGGCTGCTCAAGCCACGGGGACCGGAGGCTCCTCTGATAACGGTCGACATAGACCGCCCCGGCCAGCCAGCGAAGGACCTGATGATCCACGCAGGACCGGAGGAGTTCAAGGCGAGCAGGGAGACGTGCGACGTCCAGATCAAAGACAGCTACTTCCGGGGCGACCTCCACACCTACAACATCAAGGTCGTTGACGAGAGCGTGGTGCTCGAGGCGGAGCTCGTCGGGCAGGTGCCTCCGTGGCGGCCCGGGACGGCATACAAGTACTTCGGCGAGCACGACGAGCACTTCTTCGCGTGGCTGCCAGCCGTCCCCCAGGGAAGGGCCACCGTCACCATCACTGAGAAGGGCTCGCAGCCTCGCACTCTCACAGGGGTCGGCTATCACGACCATAACTGGGGAGATGTCGTGATGTCCAAGCTACTGAACCACTGGTACTGGGGGAGGGCCCAGGCCGGGCCCTATTCGATAGTGGCCACGCGCCTCTATGCCGAGAAGGCCTACGGCCGGACCGAGTTGACAGAGTTCATGCTGGCAAGGAACGGCAAGGTTGTCGCCGACGACACCTCCAAGGTCACGCTGCTTCTCGAAGACGCGTTCATCGACGAGAGGAGCGGCAAGCCGGTCGCCAACCTCTTGATCTATGACTACAAGGAAGACGCCCAGAACGGCTACAGGGTGACCTTCCGGCGTGAGGAGACCATCCTCGACTACAGATTCGCCGACCAGGTGAAGGGCCTCAAGCACATCCTAGCCCGAGTGGCGAACGTCGACGGGGCCTACATGCGCTTCAGCGGCGGCGTGTCGGTCGAGCGGTATGAAGGAGGCAAGTCAGTCGAACGGGCCAGCGACACGGGGATATGGGAGCTGATGTACTTCGGACACGTCGAATAGCGAAAGGAAGAGAGCCGTGTCTCACGCACCAAGAGAAGCCGACGCGTCTTCGAGCCAGGAACTCAACCAGCATCTCGAACGCCTGCTGGCAGGGACCGGCGTGGGACCTGCCGACACCGGCGGGAGCATAACGTTCCTCGGTCAAGACCCGCTCTTCCCAAGTGCGATCCGCCTCGGGTCTGTCTTCGCCCTCTCGGCCATGGCCGCCGCCGTCGGCGCTGCAGCGATCTGGAGGATGCGCACAGGGACGGGCCAGGACCTGTCTATCGACCTCCGGACTTCGTCGCACGGCATCGACCCGGAGCTGACGTTCGGCCCGACGGTGAACGGGTGGCCATATCCAAACCCCATCGGCAACGCCCACCCGTTCTCCATCTTTCCGTTCGAGACGAGAGACGGTCGGTGGGTGTATCCTTCGGCTGTGTACCCGGCCCAGCAGTTCGCCTGGACGAACTTCTTCGACTGCGGCGCCAACCACCGCAGCGTCGCCGCCGCGATCGGCAAGTGGGACTCGTCGGAGCTCGAGGACGCGGCGAACAAGGCGGGCCACACCCTTTGCATCGCCCGGACGGCCGATGAATGGGCGAAGCACCCTCAGGGCCAGTATCTGACCGGCGAGCCGGTCATCGCGGTGCGGAAGATCGCCGAAGGAGACCCGCTGCCTTTCGGACCGTCGGCCAGACCACTCGGCGGGGTCCGCGTCCTCTCTGCCACCCATGCTGTTGCCGGTCCGGTGGTCGGACGAACGCTGGCGGAACAGGGCGCCCAGGTCCTCCAGTTCAACCGGTCTGACGAGTTCGAGCACCCGTGGGTCTACGACGACGCGAACGTCGGGTTCCGGTCCACCTACCTAGACCTGCACAAGCCCGACAGCCGGGGGAGGGCTCTGGCCCTGGCCAAGGGCGCCGATGTCTTCGTGGACAACTTCCGAGGCCGCAAGCTCGCCGAGTTCGGCTTCTCGCCAGAACGGCTCGCGGCGGGCCATCGCGGCATCGTAGTCGTGAGCGTCCGATGCTACGGCTGGGGGGGTCCCTGGTCCGAACGGGGAGGCTTCGACATGCTCGGGTCGGCGGCGTCCGGGGTCGCCATGGCTGAGGGCGGGAACGGAAAGCCGTCCATGCCACCGACGGCGCTGATCAATGACTACGTGACGGGCTACATGGGAGCGGCGGGGGCTGCTGCTGCGCTCGCCCGCCGGGCCGAGGAGGGAGGGAGCTATCATGTGACCGTAAGCCTCACGCGGAACGCGATGTGGTACATGTCGTTGGGCCTGGTCCCGCCCGAAGAGCGCGCCTTCGCGGAGAACCCCTTCCGCCGCCTCGACATGCTGTCGGCCAAGCCTGCAGAGCTCCTCACCTTGGTGATGAAGCTGAGGGAGCGCCTTCTTACGCCCGAGACCGTCGAACGCGACACACCGCTCGGCCGTGTGCGCCGACTGGCGCCAGCCGTGCACTTCTCGCGCACCGCCGGTTCGTGGGAGGACCCGATCCTTGCGCCGATGGGGTCATCTGCGCCGATATGGCTCGGCCCCGACGTCGCCTAGCAGCCAGATGACGCTCTCCGGTGTAGGTCCTCACTTGCGACGGATGACCACGATCGCACCTTCGAGCGTTGGGTCCTCCTTGGCGTCTGAGACCATCGTGATGGGGACAACCGGGCCGCTTGAGAACAGCTCGCCCGGGAATGTGTCATGGACGCGACCCATTGTGATCGGGTTGAAGTTCCCATTGTAGCTGGTCCTGGCTCCCCTGAGAAGCAGCCCGGCGCCTGGCTTCAGAACCCTCCCGAGCTCCACGGCGTAGGCCTTCCCTTCACCGTCGCTCAAGTTGTGAAGCAAGCCTCTGTCAAGCGCGAAGTCGATGCTCTTGTCCCCGACCGGCATGTCAGTCGCACTGGCGTGGATGGTCTCGATCTCCACGCCGGCCCTGGCCGCCCTCTGTCGTACCAGCTCCAAGGCCGCAGAGCTGACGTCCAGCGCCTTGACTCGGAACCCCAGTGTCGCCAGCTGGACCGCGTCCGACCCGGAGCCGCAGCCGACATCCAGGATCACCCCTCGACGCGGGAAGAGGCCAAGAGCTGCGCAGGCCGCCACCTCCTGCGAGCCGGCGCCATAGTCCCAGTCCCGGTAGCGGCCTGTGCGATAGGCTTCGTCCCAGTCCAAGCTCGAGAAACCCTGAGGAAGATTCGCCTGCCATGTAGTAGAATGTTGTGGGACGTGAGAGCCAAGGGCCGGTTCGCTCCCGCAGCTGGCCGAAACCACCCCCTACCAGGGCCTCATGCGCAGATGCGTCATCGCCGGGCCGGCCTGAGCGCCGACTGCCTCCGGACCAGGTCGGCGATCCTGGGGTCGCTCCTGGCAGGCGCGTAGAGAGGAGAATACATCAGCTCAAGCAGCGGCAGGCTGTGCAGCTCGAACGACTTCTCGAGGCAGACCACGAACGAGTCCATGTCTCCGAGCGCGAAGTGGACGAACCCCTCATAGATCGCGGTCAGTTCGCCTTTTTCGGCCCTCTTCCGCAGCAGCCCGATCATCTGCTGCGCCGCCTCCCTGTCCCCGGTCCGAGCCGCCAGGATTCCGCGATAGGCCAGCGTCCAAGCCCTTTCAGGCCCCAGCTTTTCCATCTCGGCCACCGCCTCCGCCGCCCGACCATAGTCTCCCTTGCCCAGGTAGTACTCCGCAAGATGGGCACTTGTCCTGTAGGGGACCAGGGGCTTGTTCTTTTCCCAGTGGGCCAGAGCATCAGCCTCCCTCCCGGAGTACGCGTACGCGCGCCCGAGAAATGCGATGACGTTGATGTCGAGGGGGTCGACGGCTTGGGCGGCCTCCAAGAGGCGGATGGTCTCTTCGATGTCACCCTCGCCGGCGACTATCTGCGCCAACCACCGATAGGGGTCCGAGAGACTCGGGTTGAGCTCGATGGCCCTGCGCGCCTCCCTTTCGCTGCCTGCGAAGTCGTCTTCGCCGAGCATAAGGCCCGACAGGACGGAGTGGGCCTCCGCCAGCCCGGCGTCGAGGCTCAGCGCCTCCGTCAACTGCTTCCTGGCCCGGTTCACCGAGTCCGAGTAGCTGGCCGCGCCTTCGTGGGCTAGCCAGAGTAGCGCCTCCGCGACCCCTACCTTCGCCCTCGGGAAGGACGGGTCCCTTCGCTCTGCTTCCTCGAAGAGGCCCAGGGCCTGCCTGACCGCAGACTCCGACCTCTTGTCGTTGAAGAGCTTCCGGGCTCTAAGGAAGGTCGTGTAGGCCTCGATGTCCTTGGTGTCTCGCACCTCCCTTTGCGGCAGCGGCAGCGCTGAGGCCCCTCCGGCGATCGAGCTCGCTATCTGTGACACGATTTTCGATGCGATCTCCGTCTGGACCGCGAAGATGTCGTCCAGCTCTCTGTCGTACCTGTCAGACCACATGTGTTCCTCCGTCGCCGCGTCTATCAGTTGGACTGTGATTCTGACGCGGCTCCCCGCCTTCCTGACGCTGCCCTCGACCAGCGTGCCGACGCCCAGCTCCCTGCCGATCTCGGACGCTTTGCGCTCCTTCTTCTTGTAGCTCATCACAGACGTCCTCGCGATGACCCTGAGGCTCTTCACCTGAGCGAGCCTGTCGATGAGCTCCTCGGTCATGCCGTCGGCGAAGTATTCGTCCTCAGGGGCGACGCTGAAGTTGCTCAGCGGGAGGACCGCCACCCTTTCCTTCGGCAGGGCACCCATCGGCGCCGGCTTGGGTGCCTCCTCTCCTAGTCCGGCGACTCGATACACTTCGATAGGGACGGTCACGTTCTTGAGGGAAGGGAAGCCCAACGATTCGAACTTGTAGTCCACCTTGTTGACGACGCTCTGGAAGACCTGGGCGCTCATGCAGACTCCGCCCGGGGGTGAGAGAGGTTCGATCCTCGACGCGACGTTGACCGCGTCCCCGGCTACATCCTCTCCTTGGTGGACGACGTCGCCGAGGTGAATCCCAATCCTGAGCTTGAGCCCTTGCGTCTCGGGAAGGCGGAGGTTCAGTTCCTTGACGGCGGCTTGGATCGCCACCGCGCACTTGACGGCGTCCTGGGCGCTCCCGAACTCGACTAGGAACGCATCCCCGATTGTCTTTACCTCCCTTCCACCGTATTCCGTCAGTATGGGTCTGACGAGCTTCCTTTGCTCACCGAGCAAAGACAGCGAGAGCTCTTCGTTCGTCTGCCCAAGCGACGTGTATCCGACCATGTCGGTGAACATGATCGCGGCGAGTCTCCGTTCGCCGTCTGGCGACATGTCTTCGCATTCTGGACTCGGATTAGTGATAAAACGTTTGCCGGGCCGTGGTGCAACCCGAGCCGTCCGTCAGGGGCGAGAGACAGCAGAACGATGAGGACCCCTGTCTCCATGACAGTCCTTACGACACTCCACCCCAGGGGCCTCTTTGGTTGGTCAGGGGCACGAACCTCGGATTGGCGATTCACTGTGTAGTTTCCGCCCCCCTCCGGGCACGAGGTGCGGCTGAAGGCTACTTTCCGCGAGAGGCTGCGGCCCTGGCTGCCAAGTCTGCGAACTCCTGCCTACCGAATGCCGTGCCGGCTATTCCCCAGCCGCCCTCCGCCGCCTCCGTGAGGAGAACCCACGTTCTGGTCGCCTGGGTCGCATCCCCTGACAGTCTGGCGACTACCTCCGTGATCTCCTTGGTCAGCTGCTTCTGCCCCTCTCTGGAGAGCGCTCCCGGCGGAGTTACGACCTGGACGCGCACGACGCGAGCGGAGCCGGTCGCGGCGGTGCTGACAGCCTTCTGGTCCATTCGATGTATGAAGGCTGCAGTGTTGTTCAGGTGGAACGGCCCCGGCGCGGAGACACCCTCAGCACGGAGTACAGCCATGGTCAGCTCGTGACCGAGCTCGCCGTCCGCGCCCTGCGGAAAGAGGTCGGCTGGCGCATAGACGTCTATCATCGGCATGGCCTGTAGCTTCCTCCGAGCTGGCGGCCCATGAGCAAAGGTGTCAGAGCCTATTTATAATTGGAAAGTGACCAAAAACACGGCTTGCAAGAATTATCCCTGGAGAGCGACTTCAGAAGGACCCATAAGAGCCTCGAACCGAGGTATCTCACCGGGATAGACTTCGCCGACTGCCCAGTAGAAGCGAGCCTCGGTGTTCTCGGAAGGAAGTGGACGATACTCATTCTTCGCGACATTGCGATGTACCGGAGGGACAGGTTCAACCTGCTGCTAAGGTCGCTCCCAGGAATCCCTTCCAAGGTCCTCGCCACCAGGCTCAAGCAGCTCGAGCAGGACGGGCTTGTCGAGAAGCGCGTGGAAAGAAGCGTGCCACCGAGGATCGTCAGATGGTCGCTGACTGAGAAAGGACTCGACGCGATCAGAAT
>JASHVX010000077.1 GCA_030044375.1 Nitrososphaerales archaeon
GCCCTCGCGTCGATGGGCGGAGTAGTCAAGGAGCTGGGGCTCGCACAACGGAGCCAACCGATCGCGGCCAGGACCTGATTCCTTAGAACCCTTTTATCCGAAGTCGGGGCGACGCCGAGAACGCAGCCCGGTCGTCTAGTGGTCAAGGATGGGGGCCTCTGGAGCCTTCGACCTAGGTTCGAATCCTAGCCGGGCTATCCATGCGTAGTTAGGTTAGTCGCATACTTCTGAATGTCCGGAGGGCGTTTTACGAGTCCAGGAAACCAGGAGCCAAGACCTCTGAAGCCCGCTGGTCCCCGGCAGGACCTGGGCTTTTCGCTCAATAGCTCGTCGTAGGCACCCCAGGTTCGCCTTCCGCCTCCTCTAGACGGCTCGCGTCAGTTCGCGGTGCTGGTCAGACGTGCTTCGAAATCGCCATTAGCGGAACAGCTTGACTCCTTGGTGGCGAGCAATCATCTTGAGGTCTTCATCGAATGTGTAGAGGGGAAGTCCGACTCTCTTTGCAGAGGAAAGAATCACCAAATCGTTGTACTCGCGATGGTTCTTCATCTTCGACGACGCAAACATGATGTCGTCTGCTGAGCTAGGGATGAAGGCCGTCTTCTCGTTGGTCAGGTATTCCTTGACCTTCGCGTTGGTCTTCGGCATGACGATCTTCTGGCTCCTGAAGAACCACACCAACTCATGGAAGACCATGCTAGGAAGGCCCCAGGCTTCGAGCGAGTCGAGACCAGAAGACGCTTCCGCGTGAAATTCGCTGTCCTCGAAGGTGTCGAACACGAGCACGTTAGTGTCGACAACGGCCTTCAGGGTCCTTGACCCCTTTCGATGCCTTCCTCGATTTGCTCGACAGTCACTCTGGCCCCGAGCCTCCAAGTACTCCGTTTGCCCTTCGTTGGCGGCCTCACAGTGACTAGCCCTCCTTCCTCGTCATACTCTACGAAAACCGAGTCTCCTTTGTCGATACTTGCTTTCATTCTTACTTCTTTGGGGATCGTCACTTGGTAGTTCCTATTTACTCTACTAATAGGCATATTATGACAATATTGCTATTAGGGAACGTTATAAGTCTTCAGACTCGGATTTGGGCTCTGGCGCGTTAATCGGCGCCGGGACTCCTCGCTGTTGCGTCGCTGGCGCCAGAGGGGTCGTTCCAAGTCAACGCAAGAGTCCAGAGAGAGGAGGAAACCTTGATAGCGAGGAATCCGTTACTCTCCAATAGAGCGCATGCCGGAATCCAGCCGACGCGTCCTTGCTTCACATCATGCCCAAGTCACGAAGACCGTCAAGGCGCCGATCAAATATGTGTACGAATGGTGCACCGACTTTCGGAGTGACGACGGGAGGTTCTCGGGCTCGAAGCCGAGTCATAAGGTGATTCATGTGGGGTCAAATCGCGTGGTCCGAATCATTGAGAGGGCCACTCCTGTTGAGAGCCCCGTGGTGGTGGTAGAACTCGTCCGGCTGAGTCCACCTGACGCCTGGCACAAGGACCAGATAGGCGAAACGGACCTTGACGCCGTGGATTACAAGCTTGAGCGTCTTGGTTCTGGACGAACGCAAGTGACCCTGTCCCTTACGGAACGCTGGATGACACGAAAGCATCCCACTCGGAGTCAGTGGGTCCGCAAGGCGAACGAGACCTGGGATGGTCTAGTGGCTGCCCTGGAGGAGGACTACCGGAAGGGGATGCCCGCCAAGGGTTAGCGCGCGCTCACGTCTCAGCGACTGGCACTAGGACCTGTGCATCAGATGTCGAGCCGCACCTGATGGCTGGGACCGGCGAAGGGTCGTGACGGAAGGACAGCCTTAATTCATGTCGGGCGGATGCATGTCCATGAGCAGCGAAGAGCCGGAGCCGCAAAGGAGTCTGAAGCGAGTAATCTGGCAGGGCGAAAACTGTCTCTCGTGCACCTGGTTCAGGCCGAACGACCCGCTGAACGCGGACATCCTCGAGAGAGGCCTGTGCGTCGAGCCGAGGCTGAAGGCATACGGCCTTGTCGTGTCGGGTAGGGATTGGTGCAACCTATACAAGGAAGTACGACAGAAACAGATAGACCTGATCCAGGAAGGCAAGTTCAAGGGATAGCGCCGCCGGTGCTGGGAGAATAGGTAGCTTGTCAGAGACGGCCATGCGGGAGCCCGAGTTGAAGGCCTCTCGAAGTCAACCCTAGGTGGTGTGGTGGCCAGCTCGAACCACGAGGACGAGAAGGTCGGGCGCATGCTGGACTCAATGTCCTTCCCACAGTCGGAGCAACCATCGCCTTCCCTCGTCATTCCTAGCCAGCAGGATGGGCCTCTCAATTGCCTCTGCTGACTTGGACTCGGTGCAGTTCTTCAAGAGCATCGCCCGCAAGAGTCAGGACGAGAGGGTGGCACACTTCATGGGCTCGAGCGCCGCGGAGTTGTTAGAGCAGGAGAGTGAGCAGGCGTTGAGACAGGCTCACTTCCTCTCGCAGAAGGTGACGGAGAAGACAGAGTACATCAGGAAGGCGAAGTGGACAATGCTGTTTGCCGCTCTCAGCTTCGTGGCGATGGCGGCGGTCGGCGTCCTCTCGTACATCTGATCGAACTTACCCCTCACCGCCCTGCTTCTCCGCCTTCCATCGTCCTAAGAGGCTCCTCTCCGAGTCGGTGACCTTCGGACCCACTCCCTCGGAACCAGTCGCCCCTCTGCGCGGCGCTCCCCGGCCGGGGCCTGTACGCACCAGTTCTCGTCTTTGCAAAAGGGTCAATAGGGCGGGTCTGTCTCGGACAGCCAATGCCTGTGTTGGTCTTCGGCTTCGAGCCGTTCCTCGACTTCGACGAGAACCCGACGGAGCTCCTCGCGTCGGGCCTGGACGGGAAGACCATAGAAGGGGAAGCGGTCACCGGTGTCGTCCTCCCGGTCGACTACGCCCGCGTCGAGAAGTGCATAGTCGAAGCCGTCGAGCGCGTCGCGCCCAGCCTGGTGATCGGGTTCGGGCTGGCGCAGAGCAGGGAGAGGATAACGCCAGAGAAGATTGCCGTCAACTACAGGCTCGCGAGCCAGCCGGACAACGCTGGAGTGAGGATGGAGGGGTCGCGCATCGACCAGTCGGAGCCCGACGGGGTCTTCTCGAACCTGCCCGTCGAGGCTCTCGCCAGCTCGCTCAACTCCGCCGGCATCCCCGCGGCCGTAAGCTTGAGCGCCGGAGCCTACCTTTGCAACAACGCGATGTTCGTGATAGTCAGGGAGTCAAGGAGACGAGGGTTCTGCGGAGGGTTCATCCACGTGCCATGCCACAGCGAGTGGGTCTCGAAGAAGAACAAGACACTGGCCTCCCTCCCGTTGTCCACGATAACTCGCGCCGCAGAACTCTCGGTGAGCCACGCCCTCCGGTCGTCGACCGCCGGACACCCGCGACCCTAGGCGCTCGCTTGGTGCGGGGCCGGCCGCGTCACCTCGCGTGCTCCTTGCAGAACTCGTTTACTCGCCCGACGCAGTCCTCCATTACCTCGTCGGGGGCCAGAGAGACGATCCTGAAGTGGCCGGGGGCCCCGAAGCCCGAACCCCTGGTCGTCTGGACGAGCTTCTCCTCGAGCAGGGCGTGCACGAAGTCCCTGTCGTCCTTGAACTTCAGGGACTTCAGGTCTATCTTGGGGAAGATGTAGAACGCCCCGTTGGGCCTCACCGCGCTGACGTACGGGTTCTCGGACAGGGTCTTCATGGCAGTCGCCACGGCGCTTTCTATGGCGCGCACCATGGCCCTGACCGTCCTTTCGTGCTCCGCACGGTTGCCCATCGCGCTCGCGACCGCGTACTGGGCCGGGGTGTTCGCGCACAGCCTCACCCTGCAGTAGTCGGCCAGCTTCCTCTTGAGCTCCTCCGAGGTCCTGTCGCTCTCGGGCGCTACCACGTATCCTATCCTGAAGCCCGTGGCGTCGAAGGCCTTCGACGCCCCGTTGAGCACCATGTACGGCATCCCCTTGGCCAGCTCGCAGACGCTGGTGAAGCTCGCGCCTGTGAAGACGACCTCGTCGTATATCTCGTCGCTGACGAGGAGTATCCTGTGCTCGTTCGCCAGTTCGACGACCTCCTTCAGCGCCCGGCGTGGGACGACCGTCCCGGTGGGGTTGTTCGGGTTCGTGATGAGGAGATACTTTATCCGCTTCGACCCCGTCTTCCTCCTGTCCACTAGCCTGGCCAGGCCGTCGAGGTCGATGCTCCAGCCGTCCGACTCGTCGTACGCGCCGAGAAGGAACTTGCCTCCGAACATCTGGATGGCCACGGGATACTGCGTGTAGTAGGGCTTCAGGATGAGGACCGTGTCTCCCGGGTCGATCAGGGCGCTGTTCATGAAGGTCAGCGCCTCGGCGACCCCGCTCGTGACAATCACGTCTTCCTCCCGCATGCTGACGCCGTATCTGGAGCGGTACCTCTCGACTATGGCGTCGACGAGCTCGACCACCCCCTGCGACCTCGAGTAGGAGGTCCGGCCCTCCGTCAGGGCCTGCACGTACGCGTCCACGATGTACTTCGGAGTGGGATGGTACAGCGCGGGGTCCCCGCTGCTCAGCTTGACCACCCTCTTCCCCTGCCTCCTCAGCTCGTCTGCGAAGTCGTCCTCTTCGCGGATCGCGGAGTGGACGTACTTGCTAGAGCCAGAGAGTATCGTCCGCACCATGTCGGTCGACCCTCCGTGCGACGAGGGGCGTCTATAGCTCTTCGGCCTAATCCATAGGAATGACTCGTCGCACCGCTCTCCCGGCTCCCGGGTCTCTCACTTGCCCTGGCCGGATGGTGGCGTGGCCCTTGCGAAGAGCGCCCTGCCCTAGGGCCTACGACCCTTGCTTCGGCGCCTCTTCGGGGAGCTTCGCGTCCTTGAACATGACCCAGTAGAGGCTGATGCCTATCACATACAGGACCGTCGCGGCGTAGAACGGCAGTCCCAGATAGCCGTCGTCTATCATCGCGTATCCGGCGGTGGTCGACAGGGCGTTAGGGAGCCTCCAGATGGCCGCCGTGATGCCCGAAGCCATCCCTCTCTCCTCCGGCTCGACGAGGCCCATGATGAGCGACTGGGTAAGAGGGTTGGACAGGTTCATCAGGAAGACCCTCACGAGATAGAACGAAGCCGCCACGCCGAAGCTCGGCGACAGAGGTATGACGACCATGAACAGCGTGGAAGCGGCCTGCGTCACGACTGTGGCGCCCACCAGGCCGGCCCTCTTCGCCAGCCGCGGCGACATGAACACGGCGCAGGCTGTGACGAGGTTGGTGACCCCTAGGACGGGGCCGCTTATCGCGTCGGAGACCCCGTAGGCCGCAGAGAACCAGAAAGCCATCAACGGAACGAAGAGTCCGGCCCCGACGGCTATGATCAGGCTGTAGACGCCGTACTTCATGACAACCCGCGCCGACTTCTTGGGCAGGATCCCCTTCCTCACCGAGCCCGTTCGAGACTCCTTCACCCTCAGCATGAGCGGGGTCACCGACAGGTTGAGCAACCCGACCACGATGTACAGAAGCACGTGTGCCTGTGCCACCGCCAGGCCGAGTCCCTCGAGCAGGAACAGCGAAGAAATGACGAACCCTCCCAGGGCGCCTGCTATCCAGCCGAGGAACGTGAGCAGGGCGAAGGTCGCCGTCCTCTTCTCGTCGCCCGCCCTGTCGGCTATCAGTGCAGAGACTGAGACCGCGAAGGACGCCTCCCCGGTCCCCTCGATGACCGCCACCAGGAGTATGAGGCCGAAGCTCTTCGCCAGCGCGAACCCTATCAGGCTGAGGCTGGCGCACAGGTTCCCTATCACCAGCATCTTCTTTCTGCCGTATCTGTCCGCCACCATCCCCAGGGGGATGCTCTCTGCCACCAAGGTCGCCCCCATGACCGTGATCGTGACACCGGCAAGGGTGGGCGAGAGCCCCTGGATGTTCGGGAGGAAGTACGACAGGTCGGTATAGATGAAGCCTATCGCGAAGCTAGGGACTATGCTGAGATACACGAGCTGCTTGGCCTCCCTGGGAATCCCGCTGTATTCTCTGAACAGGCCCCGGAGGCCGCCGGGCGACTCCAACGTCTCTCCCTCGTCCCGACTCGCGGTCTCGTAAAAAGGGGAAGCCCGAACTCGTGTCCTGGACGCGGCCGCCTCAGAGGCGCTTGAGCGACGGATAGACCTCGTCCAGGAGCTCCAGCGAGAGGTCCGCGCTGTTGACGCCGACCTGCTCTATCTGCAGTCCGAGCCGGACCGAGCGCCCGTACTTCGACGCGAAGTCGACCACCTCCTCGAAGACCTCTGCCTCTACCCTCAACGACTCGCGTCCCATGTCAGAGCTGCGCCTGATCCTGTCGGCCGTAGCG
>JASHVX010000078.1 GCA_030044375.1 Nitrososphaerales archaeon
AGAGAGGGAGCTCGGCGTCGGCATCGGGAACGCCATAGCTCTCGCCGACGAGATGGTATCCAACGAGCGCACGACTCCGGAGAGGCTCGCCGACGAGATAGTGAAGGTAGTCGACAGGCGGGTGGAGAAGGGTTCCCACTGACCTCGAAGTGAGGGTGACGCTAAGGGCCTCAGTGGCGCCCTCCGAAGACGAGTCGAAGGTCCGCGGCGCCATGACCCGACTGCTCTCGGTGGAGCCGGCGGAGAGGTTCGACGGCAGGGCGCTCGTCCTGACGGCCAAGGGTTCTGAGTCGTTGACCGACATGCGGGACCAGCTGAGGGACAGGCACGTCAGGGCAGCCGCGAGGAGGATGCTGCTCACCGCCATGAAAGGGAGCTCGACCTCGCTCATGTTCAACCGGCAGGCGGCCGCGGCTGGGGTGGTGGCCCTGTGCTCCTCGCCGGAGCAGTCGCCCCTGGGGCCGATCTATGCCACCTTCGAGTCCAAGGGGGTAGGGGCGTTCATAGACTGGCTGACCGACTACGAACCTCGATAGGGGACTTCTACCTCCAACCCGTCCTTGGCCGCGAAGGTCTCGGGGAACACCGCCCTGGCCTGCCTGACGAGCGACCCGACGGACGTGTACCTCGCGCTGAAGTGCGTGAGCGCGAGCCTGCGGGCCTTGGCTGACTTCGCGACCTGGGCCGCTTCGAGGCATGTGCTGTGCTTCCTCTCTGCCGCCTTGTCTGCGTCACTCCCCCTGAAGGTCGAGTCGAATATCAGCAGGTCGCACCCGGAGAAGAACCTGGCCAGCCTGGGCGACGGGCGCGTGTCTCCGGAGTAGCCGATCCTTCTGCCCCCTCGTCGCGGGCCGGTGACCTCCGACGGCCTCACTGTCCTGCCGCCGACCTTGACAGACCTTCCCTTCTGGAGCCTCGACCAGAGCCTCCCCTCTGGGACGCCGAGCGCCCTTGCCTTCTCTGGGAAGAAGACGCCGCCCCTCTCCCGCTCCTCCACGAGGTATGAGTACGCCTCGACCGAGTGCAGGGCCCTCGTCGCCTTGACCGTGAAGTCTCCGAACCTCAGGACGGCCCCTTCCTTCGCCGCCGAGAAGGACACCGGGAACGTCAGCCCTATGCCGAGAAGGCGGGAGGTGACGTCCAGCCACTTCATGAGGTTCGGCGGGCCGACGATGCTAAGCGGCTTCGTCCTCTGAGCCATGCTCATGGTCTGGAGCAGGCCGAGCAGCCCGGTGACGTGGTCGCCGTGGAGGTGCGTGATGAGTACCGCCATCTCCTTGTTCAGGCCCACCTTGTACTTCAGGACCTGCCGCTGCGCGCCCTCCCCGCAGTCGAGGAGGATCACGGCGCCTTCGCGCCTGACTGCGATCGCCGGAAGGCCCCTCTCCTCCGTGGGCGCGGCCGAGCTCGTCCCGAGGAACGTCACCGTCAGCCTGGCCACGCTTCACCTCCTCCTCATGACTGTGATCGTCCTGGTCAGGAGCCTGTGGACGTAAAGGTGATGCTCCTCCTCCACAGCGAGCAGGGGCGAGCCTCCGACCTCGACTGTATTGGGGTGCATGAGCACCATGCGCGAGCCCTCCCTGAGGAGGAGAGGGAGGGACTGGATGGCGGCCCTCGCCACTTCGGCCGTAGCCTTGCCCCTGGTGCTCGAGGCCCTCCCGTAGGGGAGGTCTGTTGCTATCGCGTCGACGGCAGTCAGCGGCAGGGAGAAGGCGTCGGCCCGGACCGCGCCAAGCCAGTCCTGCCGGTAGTGCTTCATGTTCGAGAGCGAGCCCCGCGCCATCCGCGACGACTGGTCGGACACCAGGGCCTGCGCGCCTGACTCGGCAGCCTCCAGCGCGAGGCTGCCCGTGCCCGCGAAGGGGTCGAGGAAGACGTCCCCCTCCTTGAACCGCGTGAGGTTGACCATCGCGCGCGAGAGCTTCGGGAAGATCGCCGAGGGATGGAAGAAGGGGCGGGCCCTCGGCCGCCTGAGAGACCAGCCCTGGCTCATGGTGCCGGGGCTCGTCAAAGCGAGGTAGTCCCTTTCCTTTCCTTTTACCAGGGTGAACTCGAAGTCGGGGTCGTCGAGGTCCACGGACGCGCCGTCCACGCCGCGGAGCACTGACCGGGGGTCCGGCTCGCCCTTCCTCTCCCCGAGGTGGAAGGTCCGCAGCCTGACCTTGCGCCCCCTGACTGAGGCAGCGGCGTCTCTGGCCTCCTCGAGGAGCATGCCGACCCTCCTCGAGAACGCTATCCTCGAGCCGACCAGGAATGGGTCAGCGCGCGACCTCGCGACGAGCAGACGGCTCTCAAGGAGCTCGAAGGTCGAGGCCGGGTCGTAAGTAAGAAAGAGCGCCCTGGCTTCAGCCTCGGGGATGGTGGTCCCTTCCCCTGAGAGCAGGACGAGGGACCTATTCATCGAGGGTCTTCAGATGTGCCACTATCGCGTCTGAGACGTCGACCCTGCTGAACTCGCCGGGGACTGTGTTGGTGGAGACTATGGCGTCCACTCCCGCCCGCTTCAGCTTCGACGCGGCGTCGTCGACCAGGATGCCGTGGACGCACACGGCGAGGACCTTCTTTGCCCCCTGCTTCGTCATCGCCTCGGCGGCGGCGCAGACCGTGCCCCCTGTGCTTATGATGTCGTCCACGATGATCACCTCCTTGCCCTTCACGTCCAGCCTCGCCTCTTGCAGGGTGACGCCGCCCGTCACTCTGTCCCTGGTCTTCGTCAGCTTGAGGAAGCGAGCGCCGTAAAGCTGGGCGAAGGCCTCCGTCCTGCTCGACCCGCCGAGGTCCGGGGATATGACCACCGGGTCGCTCAACTGGAGCTCTGACCTGATGAAGTCGACCAGGCCCGGGATCGCGGACACGCTGTACGCCGGGAACGAGAAAAGAGAGAGCCCTTCTGCGGAGTGGATGTCGACAGACACAAGCCTCCTTATGCCTGCGAAGCGCATAAGGTGGGCGACGACGCCTAGGGTGACGCTCTCCCCCGGGAGGAACTCCTTGTCCTGCCTGGCGTACCCCAGGTAGGGGACCACGGCCACGACGCGCGCGCCCTCCTGGCTCAGCTGGTGAGAAGCCAGCAGCAGCTGGAACAGGTGCGTGTCGACAGGCGGGCAGGTGGACTGGACGACGAGCACCGTCTTGCCTGACACCTTCTCCTCGCAGGTGAATCGCGTCTCCCCGTCTGGGAACACCTTGAATTCCGCCTTCAGGAGGGGGAAGCTGAGCTTGTCGGCGACCGCCTTGCCGAGCTGCTCTGAGGCCGGGCCGGGAAGGACTAGCTTCTCCGTCATGGCTGCTAAACTCGCCTCCGCCCTCAATCGTATTTAACGGATTGCGCCCGGCGGCGTCCGTCTCGTCCGCCTGCGGGAAAATGGTTAAGGCATGGTCGGACGGGAGATACTTCGAACTATTTGGACCAGATATGCCCAGAATGTGGAACCGGGATAATGATGTACGACATCCCCACTAAGCGCTTCGGCTGCAAGAAGTGCGGCGCCTTCCTCACGAGAGACCAGCTGTCCGACCTCAGGTACAAGCAGAAGGCTCCGGTCGAAGACGAAAGGCGGAAGAGGTCGCGCCAGCAGTCAGACTACCTCGAGTGGTGGCTGAGCGGAAACAAAGAACAGTAGGCGAGAGGGGCGCGCACAGGCCGCGCTAGCGGAGCCTGCGCCTGGAACGCATGGCGCCGAAGTGAAGTTCGAGCACACGCCTGGTCCCTTCGCTCATGTCTAGCCTCCGCGCCTCGGGCTCGCTGAACCATCCGAACGACGAGGACTCCCCGTTCAGCACCACCCGGCTCGCGCCGGTGGCCCGCGCCGCGTAGTCTACGAGTATGTAGTGGTAGCGGGGCCTCGGCCCCTTGCCTGGGTGGATGTCGGTGCCTACGTCCAGGAGGCCCTCGATGCTGACGTCCAGGCCTGTCTCCTCCCTGACCTCCCTCACCGCCGCTTCCTCGACAGTCTCGCCCAGCTCGACGAGCCCGCCCGGCAGGGCCCAGCGGCCCTCGTTCGGAGGGAACCTGCGCCTGACCAGGAGGACGCGGCTCCCGTCGTGCACCACCGCCCCCGCGCCGACCAGCGGCCTGGACGGATACTCCCTCCTGACCTTCATTGGCGTCTTGACGGGCTCAAGAGTCGTTTTAAAGATGGGAGACAGGAACGCGGGAACGTGGTCAGGGTAGAGATGCTGGCAGTCGGGAAGGAGCTCCTGATCGGGAGGACCCTGAACACAAACGCCCTGTGGATAGGGAAGAGGATGGCGGCCATGGGAGGCATGCTCGCAGAGGTCACGACGATAGACGACGACCTGGGAGAGATAGGAGACGCGCTCAAAGGTTGCTTGGGCAGGGCGCCCGACTTTCTGATCGTGGTGGGAGGACTGGGGCCGACATACGACGACATGACCCTCCGCGGGATCGCGAAGGCCACAGGCCGGCGGCTGAAGGTCGACCCCGTGGCGCTCGACATGGTCAAGAGGCGCTACGCGAGGAGGGGCCTCGCGAGCGTCGAGCTCACGCCCGCGCGGAAGAAGATGGCCACCCTCCCGAGCGGGGCAAAGCCAGTGAGGAACAGTTTGGGCACCGCCCCCGGGGTGATGTTGAGACTCGGGGGCACTCTGGTCTTCTGTCTTCCCGGCGTCCCTTCCGAGATGCGCGGCATCTTCCGCGAGTCAGTGGAGCCGCGGATAGCGGAGAAGACGGGGGCGCTCCACAGGGAGTACGTCACGCTCGGACTCGAAGGCATCTACGAGTCTGCGCTCGCCCCGCTGATAGAGGAACAGCTGAAGACGCATCCTGGAGCCTACATCAAGTCGCACCCCCGCGGCGTGAGAGAGGGCAGGTCCAGGATAGAGCTCGACGTAGCCGTGGTTGACGCGGACGCGGGCCGCGCGAAGCTGGCAGCCGGCGAGATAGTTGACGGAATCAGCGCGGCAGTCAGAGAGGCTGGCGCGGACGTCGGCCCAGGCAGGACGGCGGCCAGGAAGCGACGGTGACTCTCGTGGACACGATCTTCGTGACCGGCACGGCCGGGTCAGGGAAGTCTGCGCTGACGGGCGCTCTGAAGAAGTGGTACACCGACAGGGGCGAGGAGGCCATCGCAGTCAACCTCGACCCGGGAGTCGTGGCCACACCCTACGAGCCGGACGTCGACGTGAGGACGCGCGTCGACCTGCAGGACGTGATGGAGAAGTACGGGCTAGGTCCGAACGGCGCGCTCGTGGCAGCGGCAGACCTGGTCGCGGCCAGGCTGGGAGAGATCCAGGAGGAGATCGACTCCTACAGCGCCGAGTACGTCATCGTCGACACGCCCGGCCAGACCGAACTCTTCGCCTTCAGGGAGAGCGGCGAGTACATCGTCAAGGGCCTGGCTTCAGACTCGAAGACACTCCTCTTCCTGCTCGACCCCCAGCTTGCGACGACTCCGGGCAACTTCCTCTCGATAGCGCTCCTTTCGGCGTCGGTAGGACTGAGGCTGAGCCTTCCTCGCATCACCGTGCTGACGAAGAGAGACATCGCCGGAGAAGCCGCGAAGCGGATCCTCTCCTGGAGCAAGGACTCTGCCGCCTTCGAGGAGGCGCTCGCGCGGACCAGGGACAGCGACCAGTACTCCCTGTACTCCGAGCTGTTCAGGGCGCTGAGGAGGCTCTCCTTCGGGGCCGACCTCTACCCTGTCTCCTCTGCCACGCTCGAGGGGCTCGTGGCCCTGGTGGGAGAGATATCCCGACTCGGTCGTGGCGGAGAGGAGCTCAGCGACTGAGCCCGGCCAGGAAGCCCTGGACGGCGGCCGCGAACGCCTCTGGCTTCTCCAGAGGGAGCATGTGACCTGCGCCCTCCACGAGTTCGAGCCTGGACGACGCGATGTGCTCGGCCAGGTAGACCGACCACTTCGGCGGCGTCATCCTGTCGTCCTCCCCGCAGACGACCAGAGTCTTCGCCTGTATCTTGGAGAGCTCCGACCTGACGTCGAAGCCGTCGCACGCGAGGTAGTCGTTCAGGAACACGGGCAGGTTGCTGAAGGAAAGGGCCGCCCTGGCCTCCCGCCCGAGGCCGAGGTCGACCTTGAAGTAGCTCATGGGTGTTATCACCTTCTCTATGGTTCGCATCGGCTCGGTGCGCAGCCCCTCGACGATGGACGGGGTGACGCCCAGCTTCGCACCGGCGCCCACCAGTATGAGCCCCCCTACGCTCTCGGGGTGTCCGATGGCCAGGGTCAGCGCTATCGCGCTGCCCATGGAGTGGCCGCAGACGACCGGCCTGTCGGGCATCTGCTCCCTGATGTAGGCATGGACGGCCTCCGAGTACTCGCCGATGCTGCTGCAGGTGATCTGGCCGGCAGGGTGGCCCGGCAGGTTCACGGCGACCGCCCGGGCCGGCCCGTCGAGGAAGCCGAAGGTCCTTCTCCAGAAGGCGCTGTTCCCTCCGGCGCCGTGTATGAAGAGGGAGGCGTAGGGGGCCCCTCCAGTCATCGACTCGAGCAAGGCGGCCGAGACCTTGAGCCGCGGATTTAACGGTGACGAGGCGCAACGCTGGAGGCGGTCACCGAGGAGCGCGACCGCCGACGACAGGAATAAGACGAGGGGCGGGCAGCCGTGCCGAGTTGGCTAGCAGCGGCAAGGCCGGGGCCCTGATGACGCTCGTGAAGCGCAAGGAGATCCTCGTGGCCCCTGGTGCGTTCAGCCCCGCTGTGGCGAAGCTGGCGGAGAAGGCCGGGTTCCGGGCGCTCTACTTCTCTGGGGCCGCGTTCTCCAACCTGCTGGCTCTCCCTGACCTGGGTGTGACGACGCTGACGGAGGTCGCGCGGGCGACCCATGAGATAACCTCGCAGGTGCACGTCCCGCTGATAGTCGACGTCGACACCGGCTTCGGCGAGGCCGTCAACGTGGCCAGGACTGTGGACGAGATGCGCGTCGCGGGGGCGGCGGCGATACAGGTCGAGGACCAGGTGCTCCCCAAGAAGTGCGGCCACCTCGAAGGCAAGGAGGTCGTGCAGGTCGACGAGATGATGAAGAAGCTCGTGGCTGCGAAGGAGGAGGCGAAAGGGAGCCTGGCCATCATAGCGCGGACTGACGCGAGGGCCGTGGAAGGCTTCGACTCGGCCGTGGAACGGGCGAGAGAATATTCGAGGACGGGCGTCGAGATGGTCTTCCCAGAGGCCCTCCAGAGCAGGGAGGAGTTCGCCGAGTTCAGGCGCAAGGTGAGCGTGCCTCTGATGGCCAACATGACAGAGTTCGGAAAGACACCCTACATGACGGCGGCGGAGTTCGAGAAGATGGGGTACAACGTGGTCATCTTCCCGGTGACTGCGTTCAGGTCGATGATGAAGGCGGTGGACGCCACTCTGAGGCGCCTCAAGGAGGAAGGGACGCAGAGGGGGATGCTCGGCAGCCTCATGACGAGGGACGAGTTCTACGAGCTCATCGACTATGGCAGGTACGAGGCAGCCGACAGGAAGGCCCTCGAGTCGGCGAGGGCCCTCGAGAAGTCAACTTAAAACGCGCCTGACGGCGGGAGAGGGGATGTCCTCCCAGACGAAGGTCCCGAGGGGCCTGTACGGGGTCTCGGTCACGGACTCCAGCATAGCCAAGAGCGACGCAGCCGGCACGCTGATCTACAGGGGCTACCCGATAGCCGACATCGCGGCGCATGCGGGGTTCGAGGAGACCGCGTACCTGGTCCTCAACGGGTCACTGCCGGACAGGAAGGAGCTCGAGGCCTTCAGCGGGGCGCTGAGGAGGAGGACGCGTGCAGACGCAAGGCTCTATCAGCTGATGAGGGAGCTCGGCGTCCGCGCCCATCCGATAGACGCCCTCAGGACGGCGGTGTCAGCCCTCGCAAGCATCGACGACGAGAAGGGAGTGCCGGACCAGCAGGCCTCCATCGAGGCCAAGATGTCCGTGCTGGCTGCCAACTGCCACAGGGTCCCGAGGGGGGAGCCGCATCTACAGCCGAAGCCCGAGCTGGGCTTCGCGGCCAGCATGCTGCAGATGCTCACCAGGGAGACGACCGGCGAGTACGACAGGTGGGTCTTCGAGCGCGTCCTCATCATGTACATGGAGCACGACCTCAACGCGTCCTCGTTCACTGTGAGGGTCGTCGCTTCGACCCTGGCGGACCCGTACGCAGCCGCCTCGGCGGGCCTCTCGGCACTCAAGGGACCGCTCCACGGCGGTGCGAACGAGTCGGCGATGGAGCTCCTCCTCGAGGTGAAGGACCCCGACAAGGCCGCGGCCTACGTGACGAAGGCGCTCGCCGAGGGGAAGAAGGTCCCCGGGTTCGGCCACAGGATCTACAAGAAGTTCGACCCGCGCGCCCAGCTGTGCAAGGGATACCTCCAGGAGATGCTGAAGCGCAGGAACAAGGACGACTCGCTCTACAGGCTCTGCGCCAGGCTCGAAGAAGAGATGGCAGAGAGGAAGGGGCTCCCTGCGAACCTGGACTTCTACGCAGCCCCGATATTCTATACTCTGGGCATCCCGATCCCCCTGTACACCCCCATCTTCGCGGCGAGCAGGACCTTCGGGTGGATGGCCCACTACAACGAGCAGGTCGCAGAGAACAAGCTCATCAGGCCCGACGCGACCTACGTGGGACCCGTCGACATGAAGTACGTCCCTCTCGCAGAGAGGTGACCTACCTCAGCCGGGCCAGCCTGGCAGCGGCTTCGTCGACACCCAGCTTGCCCTCGACGACCAGGCGCGCGAGCCCCTCCGCCCTGGCGTCCGCCTCCTCGTCCAGCCTCTGCATCAGGTCCCACCTAGCGGTCTGGACGATCATCTCCTTGGCGCTCCGCAGCCTGAGGCTCGGGTCGCCGCGCTTGAACCTGGAGCGTATCGCCTCGACGGCGACCTCCAGCCTGTCGAGCCCGTCCCCGTTGAGGGCCGAGACCTTGATCACGGAAGGGGACCGGCCCTTCGTGTCCCTCACCATGCCGAGTATGCTGACGACCATCGAGTCTGACCCCTCGGCGTCGCCCTTGTTCACCACGTAGACGTCCCCTACCTCCATCAGGCCCGCCTTCGAGGCCTGCACCTCGTCTCCCATGCCAGGCATGAGGACGACCAAGACAGCGTGGGAGAGACCCACCACCTCGATGTCGGACTGCCCTATGCCCACGGTCTCAAGGAAGACCACGTCGAAGCCGGCCGCGTCCATCAACTGGACGGCCTGCGACGCGGCCCTGGACAGGCCCCCGGACCACCCCCTCGAAGCCATGCTGCGTATGAAGACCCCGTCGTCCCCGGCATGGCCTGACATCCTGATCCTGTCGCCGAGCAGTGCGCCTCCGGTGAGGGGGCTCGAAGGGTCGACCGCGATGACGCCGACGCGCAGCTTCTTCCTCCTGTAGACGTCCACTAGCCTGTCGATCAGGGTGCTCTTCCCCGTGCCGGGCGGGCCGGTCACGCCCAGGACGAAGGCCCTCGGGGGCCTCCTCGTCAAGGCGAGGAGCTTGGACGCCAGCTCGGGCTGGTTCTCGACAAGCGAGATGCCCTTGGAGAGCGCCGCCCTGTCACCCTCGGCAATCCTCCTCGCGAGCTGGCTCGTGTGCAATTGCGGCGCTCAGACGGTTCTCGGCGCCGCCTTATCAGCAGTTAGAGGCATCGTTTATCTCCCACCACTTCCATTCGCGGCCAGGTTGCTCAGGGAGGGCAAGGAGGGGTACTGGGGGAGGAAGGCGAAGGCCGCGGTGGAACGGAGGGCGAGGTCGGCCGCGCTGTTCGACCGACAGGCGGTGGAGAGCGTCAGGAAGGGCGTCAGGCTTTGGCAGGAACAGGTCTTCGGCCCACAGGCGAAGGAGGCGCGGGAAGAACGGCAGGACTACCAGACCGCCTCTGGCATATCGCTCAAGCCGCTGTACACCCCGGCCGACGTCGCGGGCTCCGACTACTCTGACCAGGGCTACCCTGGCTTGTTCCCCTACCTGAGAGGGGTCCACCCCACCATGTACAGGGGCAGGAAGTGGACGATGAGGATGTTCTCCGGGTTCGGCACCCCCGAGGACACGAACAAGAGGCTGAAGCTGCTCCTGGGCCACGGCGAGACCGGCCTCAGCATAGCGTTCGACATGCCCACGCTCTACGGTTACGACTGCGACCACGAGAGGGCCCACGGGGAGGTGGGACGGTGCGGCGTGAACGTCTCCTCTCTCAAAGACATGGAGGTCATCTTCTCCGGCATACCGTTGGACAAGGTGAGCACCTCCATGACCATCAACGCGCCGGCGACCGTCCTCACGTGCATGTACGCAGGGGTGGCCGCGAGGCAGGGGGTACCGATGGAGAAGCTGAGGGGGACCGTGCAGGCTGACATGCTCAAGGAGTACATCGCCCAGAAGGAGTGGGTATACCCGCCGGAGGCACACCTCAGGCTCGTGAGGGACCTCATGGTCTTCTGCACGAAGAAGATGCCTCTCTGGAACTACATCAGCATAAGCGGCTACCACATCAGGGAGGCCGGCTCGAGCGCGG
>JASHVX010000079.1 GCA_030044375.1 Nitrososphaerales archaeon
TGGGCGGCGAACTTCAGCATCTCTGACTTCGCCACGCCAGGGTCGCCTACGAACAGGACGTTGATGTCGCCTCTGATCTTCGTCCCGTCGGGCAGGGTGGTCGAGGTGCTGCCACCGAGTAACAGCAATATCGCTTCCTTCTCTGACGTGTGTCCGAGTATCGCCGGCGCGATCGAGCCCACGAGCTTGTCGTAGGCGTCCGGCGAGGCGGCTATCGCCTTGATCAGGGCCTCGTCCTCCTTCGTCACCTGCACCTGCTCCGGCTCCTTCCCCTTGACCTCGACGTGGTTGCAGTCGATCTGCGACCTGAACAGCCTCGTCCTCACCTGTCCCAGAGTGTAGTCGGGAACGGCCCTGACGATCCCTGTCAACACGACCCTGTCCCCGGGCCTGGCGGTGTTCACTATGTCGCCCTCGACGTTCACGTCGAAGAACTGGGGGAGCTGCCCGGGCGGCAGCTCTTCGGGGAGTTCCTGCACCCTGAGTATCTGGAAGTCGATGAACCTGCTCTGCTTCCTGTCGAGCTCGAAGTTCCTCGCCTCGTCGCACAGCTCGCACTTCGGGGGCCGCTTGAGCGGGAGGTCGTCCTGGTCCTGGTAAGTGAGGTGGCCGCTGGGGCAGACCCAGGCCGCGGACGTCATCAGCGGCCTAAGCTCCGAGGTCCTGACCACCATCCCTGTGACGGCCAGCATCTTGTCGAGGTACGAAGTGTCGACCTTCCTCAGAGGGACCTGGTCGGGGATGCCCCTGATCCTCACCGTCAGGTCTCTCTTGACCCTGTCCGCGTAGAGCGCGTTCTCGCTCCTCATCGTCTCGAATGCCGCGCTCCTGAAAGACTGCAGCGCGGAGTCGGGGTTCAGGATCAGCGTGTTGGCAAGGTCGTCGTCGTACTTCAGGAGGTCCCCGAAGTCCACCGCCAGGGACTTGCCCTCTGTCGCTATCAGGGCGGAGATGCTCGTCCTGTAGATCTGGTTGCCCGACCTGTCGGTCGCAGTCTTCAGGAAGTCCTCGAACATCTCGGAGAGCCGGCTGCTCGCCAGCATGCTAGCTGGGGCCTCCCAGCAGCGCCGCCCTCCAGTCCTTCGAAAGCGTCTGCGAGATGGAGAAGAAGGCCTCCTCCTCCGGCGCAAGCCTGTCGGCCAGCGACTCGCTACTCGTTGACGAGCTCGATAGCGCGAGCAGCTTGCTCAGCCTCATCCCGATTATGTCGTAGCATGCGTTCCTCATCCTGTCGAAGTCTTCCTTCTTGACCTGCCCGTTTCCCCCGTTTGTCATCCCTGACAGCTTCCTCCTCATCCTCATGTAGAAGTCGGGCGGGAGCGTCGAAAGCTGGAGCGGCCCCATCATCTTCTCCTTGCTCAGCGCCCTGGCCACCTCGACCTCGAAGCTCTCCTCCTGTGACTCGGCCAGCTTCAGGTCCACGAGCTCGTCGGCCACCCACCTCGGCAGCTCGACCAGCTGGCCCTCCGAGAGCTTCTCGATCCGGTAGTCACCCGCGTCGATGTTCTCTATGGACGACCGCATGCGCACCCTGCTCTTGGCGAGCATGAACTCCCTCTCCTTCCTCTCGATCAGCTCGCCGATACGTAGCTCCGCGCTCAAGTGGGGCCCGCGAAAAAGCTGCCGTCAATAATTAAGCATTTGAGCGAAGTGCGGTCTCGGCGCCTCGGCGCACGGCCTTCGGCTTCAAGGGATACCTCAGAGCGCCAGTGTGCATCGTCATTTTCCACTGGTTGCCGACCTTCGAGTAGACCTTGCACACGCGTCCCTTCCAAACGCTGTCCTTCCCGCGCCTATCACGCCACACGGTGTCGATGTCTACAACGGCGAATGCTCCGTCTCCCTCCCTTGAGACTTCAATCTTCTTGACCGTCCTCCTGTTTCGCACAAGCGTGTGGGTGTCGAAGAGGTCCTGCCATCCCTTCTTCCACCGCCTGGGATTGTACCTTCCTTGAGAAATGTCCCAGTCCGTCGGGTCATGCGCTTCCGGGTCTCTCGGCCAGGGCCAGACCATGTCGGGATGGAAGACGGTCAGTAGTAGGTCGGCATCCTGAGTATCCCACGCCCTCGTCTCCCTTCCGACGATCTCTTCGATTTCCTTTCTCAGCTCTCGACGGTTCAGCTTGCGCTTTGGGCTGTAGTTGGCCACTTGCCATCGTCCCCTGCCGTTGTTCCCGACCTTTCAGCAGGAGTCTGGCCGTTTAACCCTTTACGCAGATAGCGTAGTCGTGGCAGACTGGTCCCTCCTGCCCTCAAGCGCCTAGATGCGCGAGGACGCGCCGTCGCACCTCCAGAGATGCCACCAATTTCCATCGGCTCATCCGTCGAACGGATAAATACGAAAGAGGGCTCGCCCGTCCGAGAATGGGTCCAACCGGCCGAGGAGACGTCTGACCGTGCCCTTAGAGGACATCATGTGGGTCGAGAAGTACAGGCCGGAGAGGCTCGACGACCTTGTGAACCAGGAGTCCATCAAGCAGAGGCTGAAGAGCCTTCTTGGCAAGAAGGAGGAGCTGCCGCACCTCCTCTTCGCCGGCCCGCCCGGGTCAGGGAAGACAACCACCGCGATGATAATCGCACGCCACCTACTCGGCGAGCACAGCGGCGAGTACACCCTCGCCTTGAACGCGAGCGACGAGCGCGGCATCGACGTCGTGAGGGAGAGGATCAAGACCTTCGCAAGGTTCGCCGACAAGAGGGCCGGCGTCCCTTTCCGCATAGTGGTCCTCGACGAGGCCGACGAGATGACCCACGACGGGCAGACCGCTCTCCGCAGGATAATGGAGGAGACCTCGGCCTACACCCGTTTCATCCTGATCTGCAACTACTCCTCCGGCATCATCGAACCGCTCCAGAGTCGGTGCGCCATCTTCAGGTTCCACAGGCTCGACGAAGAGTCGGTGACGTCGTACCTGAAGGTCGTCGCCAAGGGGGAGAAGCTCAGGGTCGAGTCGGACGCGGTCTACGGCGCGGTCTACGAGGCGACGCAAGGG
>JASHVX010000080.1 GCA_030044375.1 Nitrososphaerales archaeon
CCGGTGGCTGTCGGTCGCCGGGCTGTTGGGGTGCGTAGGGCTCGCCTTCGCCCTGGCTCCGGAAGAGGTGGGCATAGGGCTCGCCATCCTTGCCTGCGGCCTCGCTTTGCGGACCGTGCGTCTTAGGGCGCGCCGCGATGGAGTGCGGACCGGGCTCGATACGCAGATTAACTGAGACGGTGGAGCCGCGGCATGGCTTCGCAAGGATGGCTGGGCGATGCCCTCTCGGCGATAGGGAACACGCCGCTGGTGAAGCTCAACAAGCTGACGGGAGCCTCAGACGCAGACGTATACGTCAAGCTCGAGTTCTACAATCCCACCGGGAGTTACAAGGACAGGATGGCCCTCGCCATGATCGAGGGCGCGGAGAAGGAAGGGCTGCTACGACCCGGAGACACCGTAGTGGAGTACACTGGAGGGAGCACGGGGTCCTCGCTTGCCTTCGTGTGCGCCGTGAAAGGATACAAACTCAGGGTGGTGACCTCCGATGCCTTCTCTGACGAGAAGATCAACACGATGAAGGCGTTCGGCGCAGACCTTACGATTGTCCCTAGCGAAGGAGGTAAGACCACGCCGGACCTGATACCGAGGATGATGAAGATCGCCGAGGAGATGGGCAAGGCCCCCCGAACCTACAGGACAGACCAGTTCCACAACAGGCACATGCTGAAGGGATACAACAAGATGGGGGAGGAGATATTGACCCAGCTCGGCGGCAATGTAGACGCCTTCGTCGCGTCCTTCGGCACGGCCGGTTGCTCAATGGGGGTCGCCGAAGTCCTGAAGGCAGCGAAGGACACGACGGCCGCGGTCATCCTCGTCGAGCCGGCCGAGTCGCCCACAGTGTCGAAGGGACTCAGCGGGACCCACGACATAGAAGGCATCGGGAGCGGGTTCGTCCCCCCGCTGCTAAGGAAAGCGCTCTACGACGAAGTGCTCACCGTGTCGACCGAGGAGGCCCGCGCGATGGCAAGGAGGCTAGCAAAGGAGGAGGGCATCTTCTCAGGAGCCTCGACCGGGGCCAACGTGGCCGCTTCTTTGGCGGTCGCCAGGAGGCTTGGGCCGGGAAAGCGTGTGGTCACGGTCGCCGTTGACAGCGGCCTCAAGTATCTCTCTACAGAAGTGTACAGCTGAGGCGAACCACGCCAGTCCTCGCGACTGGACCTCGTCGACCCACCGGAGCATTAAAGAGCCGCAGGCCCGTTCGCTCCTTCAGGCGGGTTCTCAGACACCATGCTTGACGACACATCATATGAAGCCCCGGCCCTGGTGGCCGAGGACGCAGTCCTGTTCCCCGACATGGAGGTGACCGCTGCGGTCCACGACCCCAGAAACGTCGCGGCCGCCGGGCAGGCGATGAAGGAAAGGAATCTCATCGTGTTCATCCCGGCCGCGGGAGCAGACGCGGTCGCAGGTTCGATTGGGACCCTAGCGATACTGCACGGCGTACAGCCCATAGAAGCCGGAGGCGCGCAGATTCAGTCGAAGGGGCTATGGAGGGTGCGCGTCGAAAGGGCACTCGCAGACAGGCCATACGTCAGGGTTAGGTTCGTGAAGGCAGGTGAAGAAGAGGTCGCCCCCATCGGCGACTCGAAGACCATCGCAACAGTGCGAGGCCAGATAGACGAGTTCGTGAAGCTGATCCCTGGACTCCCGCAGGAGATCGTCTCCTTCCTAAAAGGCATCGACTCGCCCGGCAAGTTGGCCGACCAGTGCGCCTACTCGCCCTTCTTCACGTTCTCCGACCGGCTCGACCTGCTGAGGACGCCGGACCCTCGACTGAGGCTCGTCAAGATCAGCAGGCTCTTCGAGAAGCAGTTGCGCGAGTTGAAGTCGCTCCCACAGACGGTCACTGTCCTTGAGTGTCCGACGTGCATGGACTTCGCCGACAGGGCGTTCGACTTGGGGCCTGCCCGCGGGGGCGAGGTCGCCAAGGACTTCCTCGCTCACGTCGTCAACGAGCACCCGGACGAGCTGCTCGTGCTCCTCGCCGAGACCTACGGGCCGGCCTTCCTGAGGAAGAGGGCTCTGAGATAGGGGCAGGAGGGGCTCCGCCGGGTCCAACGGCGCCTCCCCCGCCACCACGGGTCCGGGCAAGTCTTATCGACTCGGCAAGCCGAAGCCCTCGGCCCTTGTCAGGCACCAACGCCTTCCTCCCCCGTTCCAGAGTCGAAGGCCTCACGGACCTCGTCTTCGGACTCGCGCTCTCAATAAGCGCGATAGCCCTCGTCAGCAAGGTCCCAGCAGACAACGCCCAGTTCGTAGCCTCGGTCGGGTACTTTGCATTCAGCTTCCTCATCCTGATCAACATCTGGACGCGGTACACCAGCGTAGTGTCTCTCGTGCCCATCGAGACGAGCCGGATGATGAGACTCAACATCACCCTTCTCTTCTTCGTCGCGCTCGAACCCTACCTCTTCAACCTCCTGCTGCCCACCTCGGGCGCTTACGCGGGCCTGGGCCAGGACGTCTCGACTGCTTTCGCATTGGACATAGGGTCGATGAACATGATCCTGGCGTACTTCGTCCACGTGCTGACTCGGGAAGAGAAGGGTCTCGTCCCGAAGGAGATGGTGGCCGACTACAGGTTCAGAAGGAACCTGCTAATCGTCATCGCGGCCATCTTCGTGGTCTCGGTGGTCCCGCAGCTGTGGGCCTGGACGGCCGCAGGGGAGCCCGACAGGGTCTGGCTCTGGTTGGCGACCTTCCCACTGTCATGGTCCAAGAATCTGATTGCACGGAAGAGGCAAGGGCGGTCCTAGGCTGCGCGCAGGCTTCCGACTGGGTTCGTGGCTAGCGCCGAGAAGGTCTTGGCCTGACCGCGGAGACGACCTCGCGTCTCGCAACGGCACAGGCGGTCAGCTTAGCCGGTTAGGAGGTGCGCCTCTTCCAGTATATCCCCGTGGTCGCGAGTGAAGTCTGCTACGGACAAGGAGGAAAGTCGCACGAAGTGGAAGTCGGTGAACCATGGAGGAGTCAGCAGCTTCTGCTCGACCTTCTCCGGGACCTCTGCTTCATAGACGAAGCAGATGTCCCAATGCGGCGGGTTCTTGGTCGAGCTCACGTCTCCTCTGAGATGCGACTGGACCTCTAGGAGGCGTATGCTCTTCCTCGGAATCCTGAGCATCAGTTGGTCGCGTACTATGCCCACGGCCGCGTCGAGGGGCGACTCGTACCACGCGAGATGCATGGCTGGGAGAACGTACTTCCCACTGGAGTGGTAGCTCGAGGCGAACCTCTCACCGACAAAGAAGCGCTCTATCCATATCTCTGGCTTGGCCATCCTGCCGACCAGGACCTTGCCGCCGTTCCTCACGACAACGAACGACGAGAGGCAGAGACCGCCCGGAGGGACGTTCTGCTCGTTGAAGAGAGCTTTGCGCCTGGTCGAGCTCACGCGAGGTCGCCGCTCTCAGTTGATATAACTCTGCCCGCCTTACCGACATGTGAGGATAGCGGACTGCGAGTTCCCCGACGGGCTCCTCTACTACGCCGAAGGCACCATGTGGGCAGCGGAGGCCGAGGGCGAAGTCAGGCTAGGAATAACCAACCTGCTCTCCTGGTCCTTCGGTGTCTTCGCATCCGTGCGGCTCAAGGAGGCCGGAACTGAACTGCAACGCGGCGGCATCCTAGGCTCGCTGGAGGGCGCGAGGCACTTCGATGTACTGCGTTCGCCGCTCTCCGGCACTGTGACCAAGACCAACGACGCTCTCGTACCGAGCCCGAGGCTTCTGAACAGCTTCCCCTACTCGGAAGGTTGGCTCGCTCAGATGAGACCAGACGACCCCTCAGAGCTGGACGCCCTGAATCCACTGCCTTCTGTAGCCAGCTCGATCGCCGAGGGGCTCCGCGTCCGCGGCATCCACTGCTTCGTCCGTTTTCCTGACCTGGAGCTCTTTGAAATCGGCGTAGAGTGCTCCGCTGCGCTGGTGAGGCTCAACGAGGTCCTCAGGCCCAGCGAAGCGGGTACCGTCGTCCACGTCGTCTCTGACGACCCGAGCGCCGACATCGAGATGGAGAGGTGGGCAGACGAGACTGGCAACAAGTTCCTCGAGCACAGGAAGGACGGGAGCATACACCACTTCATAGTGAGCAAGGCCGGATAGCGACTTCCCTCGGGCCGGTGCGCTCTCAGTGTCTAGCGTGCTGGCCGCCCAACCGAAGTAACGCCGCGTCTCTCACTCCTCCCCGACTTCCCCATCCAGACGGGCACCACGCGGTCGAGGAACCTCGCGAACTTCAGGAGTCCCACATTGTATTCGACGTTGCCGGCTCGGTCCACGACCCGCTCCGGGAAGGCGATGCCGCACCCGAAGAGCCCTGGAGCAATGATTCCCGTCGTGCGGTCGTACCTCTTCGGTTCGGCTCCATGGACCCGCAGCTTACGCGGCTCGAACCCGATGCCATAGACCACCTTCGTGCACTGGGCAAGATGCTTTGTCGTGCGCGTGCCGTCAACCTTGACGCGGAGGAGCCGCTCCGCCGGCAGTCGGGGCATCTCGCTCCTTGCCCACTGTGCAGTGACCCCTTTCAGGCCGGTGTTGTCGTATAGTATCCAGTCGCCGTGGTCGACGGCGAAGCGCAACGGGCTGCGGTAGAAGTTGACGACGCGCCCGACCCCCACGTTCAAGAGGTTCCGCACCGCCAACACGGCGGAGTGTGACGACCCGAACACAGCCACCGTGTCTTCACGACTGACGGCTCCCGCGAGCCTCCGCGGGTCGAGCGCCTCTTCCAGGCTGACCTGCGGGATGGGGTGGTCGAGCAGCCTCGGCTGGGCGCCGACAGCTAACACCACGTTTCCCGCGACCAGTTCGCCCGCGGCAGAGACGACATGCCAGGCGCCGCCTTCTGAGCCGACGCTTTGGACCGTCGAGCGCACCGCGACGACTGACGCGGAAAGCCTGTCAGAAATCCAGCGCAAAGGCTCGACCACCTCCTTCAGCAGGCACGTGCTCTTCGGATCCATTGAGAATATCGGGAACTCGTCGTCCTTCCCATCTATCCCAAATGAAGCGCAGCTTCGCAGGAACTCCTCAAAACGGCCCACCGTCGTGTTGCTGGACACCTCGGCCCACTTAGTGCCCAAGTCTCCCACCTTGAACTCCGGGTCTACCCAGACGATCGTGCGGGGACTGACCCCGTTGTCCAGCAGCTTCCCGACCGCGGTTATCCCAGCCGGGCCCGCCCCGATCACAGCCCATTGGAAGCGCTTACGGAGTCCGAGACTAGGGGGCGAACGCCGTCTCATCCGGAACAACTGAGCGACTCGAGCTTCCCTCTGTTGTACAGCTTGATTTCACGCCACATCGGAGGCGCCGCGACGGGATCCTTCGCGATGGCCCTTTCGAACTCCTCGAAGGAGCCAATGCGCAGCATGTCGTTGTGTCTCTTCTCGAATCCGACCGTCGAGCTGGTCTTGAAGGAGAGCTTCCTGTTGCTCGCACAGTCAGAGCCCGCATAGTGTGCCGGGTACACCTCCAGATAGTCAGGGAATGACTTCAGCCTCTCCAGCGAGTCGTATGCCTCCCTGAGCGTCCCGTGGCCGTCTAGGTCAAGTCGGCCGACATCCCCGACGAACAAGGCGTCTCCGGTGAAGACCCCCCATGGCTCGCTCGCCCTCTTCCTATCCAGATACAGGAGCGACATGCTTTCCTTCGTGTGCCCCGGCGTCTTGATCGCCCTGAGAGTGGCTTCGCCCACTTCGACCTCGTACCCTTCGTCAGCGGGGGTGAAACCGAACGCGACGTCGGCCTGACTCGGCATCACGAGCTCGGCTTCGCCCGCCAGCTTCTCCATCAGGCTCCTCGTCCCGCTCACGTGGTCGGCATGGACGTGCGTGTCGATCACCGAGGTGATGCGGCACTGCTCGGCTTTGGCGGCGGAGAGGTATTGGTCCACGTCGTTTGAGGGGTCGATGACAGCGGCGACCCCGCTGCCTGGGCAGCAGACGAAGTAGCTAATGCAGCTCGTGTCGCTTTTGATGACTGGGCGGATGTAAGGCAAGGCGGTTCAACCTCCTCTAAGAGCGGTCAGCCGGCATTCCAAAGTCTGCTCGGCCATCTGCTAATTACAGATAATTAAGCATTCCTTGCACGCCTGTTCTGCGTTTTACATAGGCAGGATTTAATTACCTGTGATTACGAGTGTCGTCTATGAGCCACCAACCCGAGCAGAACCAGTACGCAGCAGACGTCGTGACGACGACGGAGTGGGTCCAGAACAATCTGAACGACCCCAAGGTCAGGATAGTGGAGGTCGACTATGACCCTGTGCTCAACTACAACCAGGGGCACGTGCCTGGCGCGGTACTCTTTGACTGGAAGAAGGACCTGAACGACCCCCTGACCCGCGACATCGTCTCGAAGCAGGGCCTGGAGGAACTGCTGGGTAGGAACGGAATATCGAAGGACACGCAGATAATCCTCTACGGGGACTTCAACAACTGGTTCGCAGCCTACGCCTTCTGGGACCTCCAGTATTACGGCGTGAAAGGCGTCAAGCTGATGAACGGAGGACGGAAGAAGTGGCTCCTCGAGGACAGGCCCTTGTCAAAGGACACGCCCTCGTACGGCCGCGAGACCTTCGTCGCCTCGAAGCCCGACGAGACGATAAGGGCGTACAGGGAGCAGGTGTTCCAGGCGCTGCACCGCAGCGGCACCTCGCTCGTCGACGTGCGCAGTCCGAAGGAGTTCACAGGCGAGGTCTTGGCGCCGCCGGAGTATCCGACCGAGCACGCCCAGAGGGGAGGTCACATCCCCGGTGCGGTAAGCATCCCGTGGGGTCAGGCCGTGAACGACGCCGACGGGACCTTCAAGGGAAGGAAGGAGCTCGAAGTTCTGTACTCGTCGAAGGGAGTCACCCCTGACCACGATGTCATCGCATACTGCAGGATAGGCGAGAGGTCGTCGCACACGTGGTTCGTCCTGAAGTACCTCCTCGGGTACCCTCATGTGAGGAACTACGACGGGTCTTGGACCGAGTGGGGGAACTCGGTGAAGCTCCCGCTCGAGAAGTGAGCGGCGCCGGACTCCCGTGCGTCTTCCTCGCGAATTCATTAATATCAGAGGCTGGTACGCCGGTCGCGTGAAGAGGGGCGTAGCCGTTCTGGTCGTCCTCTTGGTTTTTGCGGCGACAGTCCCAATGAGGGCTTTTGCACAAACTCCCTTCGAGGCGATAACTGTAGGCTATCTTCCCTCAATACCTGTTCTGAACCCTGCGAACGGGTACGTCTACGTGGCGAACGCAGGGAACGGCGGTCAGCAGGGGGAGGACACGGTTTCGGTGATATCGGGAAGCACCGTCCTGGCAACCATCCCGGGCGTCGATCTCTCATACATCGGCACTGAAATCGTCCTTGCCAGCGGGAACATCTACCTCCCTGTCGCGACGGGTCTTGTCGTCATTTCAGGCGAGGGAGTGTTGGCCAACCTGACGAGCGTCACGTGCGGCGACTTTGGGCACCTCGGGGTGGACAACGCCACCGGAGTCGTGTTCTATGTATGCGGTAGTGTGGGGACGCTCATTCAGGGGAAGACCGCCAGCATCATCCAGAACGACGTGAACCTCACCCAGCCGTGTGGCCAGGGTTGCAACGTCCCAGCCGACCTCACGGACCCTGTATTCGACCCGAGCAACGGAGACATGTACATCTCTTCCCAGACGTACAACCAGACCCTAGTGACGAGCGGTGGGCCTGGCACCCTAGTCAACGTGGGCCAGTTTCCGTCGGTGCCAGGAGTCGACCCCGCCACCGGCGACGTCTACGTACCCAACACGGGATGCATCTACGGGACGTCTGGTGTCTGTTCCATCTCGGTTATCTCGGGGGTGTCTGTAGCGGGGACCATCGCTTTGAGCGTGGAGCCTGGGACGCCGGCTTACGATCCTGCTGACGGGTACATGTACGTCCCCGAGGGCTGCCCGAACAACGCCGGTTACAACTGTGCAATCGGGGTCATCTCCGGCACGAGTCTCATCGCGACACTTCCTGTCTATTCGGACGACTGCGGAGGCCCCAACGACTGCACCCCTCTCGTATACGACCAGAGCAACGGGTACATGTTCGTCAACGATGGGAATCACGTCGAATGGATTTCCGGAACCAGTTACCTCGGTCTCGCCACCCCGGTCCCGGACGGCTACTCCAACGCCGAGTACACGCCTGCGCTAGACCTTCAGACCAACACTCTGTACGAGTCGGGAGGCTACAGCTACGTCTATGCCATGTCCATCTCCGACCTGTTATCATCCAACGAACTGACTACCACAACGACCCAAAGCGGCACCTCTTCGACAACCACGGCCTCCGGCACCACGGCATCGACATCCTCCTCCTCGAGCAAGGGAATCCCTGCCTTTCCTTACGAGGCTGGAGCAGTGGCGATATTCGTGGCTCTTCTAACTGCATCCTACCTAATCGTCAGGCGCGGCTCTAACCCGAGGAAGAAAGTACCAACAGTTCCCAACGCGCCCAGGCAGTCGCGGCCCATCGAGTGACCAGCTGGGTTCGCCGGGCCGCTGGATTGCTGTCCCCTGTCAACTGATGGCGTCGTTGGCATCGCCCCTGCCTGCCGGAATTAAGGGCGTTTCGACTATGAACGGCCAACGTCGTCTCAGCTGCAATCGTCGTGACGCTTCGGAAGCAAGACAGACTGACCAAAGGACTCGTGGTCGTTGGGCCAGTCCCAGAACCAGACTAGGCAACGCCCCGTCCCTTGCCCAAGCCCGCGACGTGTTTGGGCACCGGCTCACTGGAGTTCTGCAGGGTGGTTTATCTCCGGGCACTTCGGGTCGGCAACGTAGACCGTGACTTGAGCCTCGACGATTCCCTGGAAGCCGTCCCAGTGGTAGAACCAGCCGTGCGTGTCTCACGGAAAGAGTTACCAATCTACAAGAGCCTCAGTACTATCGACTTCTCAGACCACTTCGTGCTGATGGGGGACGTAGGCACCGGCAAGAGCACGGTAACCCCTGTCCACGAGTTCGAACTCTCGGGCGGGAACAGGCAGATACTCGTCAGGGAGCCATCGAGGGCCTCGTGCAGCGCACTGTACTACTCTTTGGAGGCGATCTATCCCAAGCTGAAGCACGAGCTTGCCATAATCACGAAGGACACCAAGCTCAACGTCGGCGGGAGAATCAAGATAGTCACCGA
>JASHVX010000081.1 GCA_030044375.1 Nitrososphaerales archaeon
GCGCCCCGAGCGCGACCTTCCCGAACATCTGTATCAGCCTGCGGTAGGAGTCGTACGCGAACCTCTCATTCTGTGTCTTCCTGGCCAGCGCCATCGTGGTCACGTCTGAAAGGCCGAGGTTGAGGATCGTGTCCATCATACCGGGCATGGAGAACGGGCCCCCTGACCTGACGGAGACGAGCAGCGGGCTCTCCCCGGCGCCGAACGTCTTTCCCGTCTTCGACTCGACCGACCTGACCTTGGCCACGATCTCCTCGGTCAGCCCGCCTGGGACCTTCCCATCCGCGTGGTATTGCCTGCAGACCTCAGTGGTCACTATGAAGCCCGGAGGCACCGGCAGTCCGATCGCCGTCATCTGCGCTAGGCCGTAGCCCTTGCCTCCAAGAACGAACTTGTCGAGCCCGCCCGCCTCCTCGAATAGCAGGACCCTCCCCATCTACCGTCAGCGCATCGAGGGAACCGCCCTCGTGTATTTGATTCTACACCCTGATTCTTCTAGTTGAGAAGAGCCCCCGCGCCTGCGGAGCTCCGCCTCATCTGAGGCCGGCGGCGGACCGACCGGAGCAGCTGCTCGCGCGTCAACCTGTACAGCCGCCACTCGTCAAGGCTCGCGGCCCCCAAGCGCTCGTAGAAGCCTATCGCCGCTCTGTTCCACGCTAGCACCGCCCATTCCATCCTTCCGCACCCCTCGCCGACGGCCTCCTCCATGCATCTACGGAAGAGCGCCGAGCCTGCCCCCCTCCCCCGGTGGTCCTTCAGGACGAAGATGTCCTCGAGATAGAGGGTGGGCCTCGCCAGGAAAGAGGAGTAGGAGAAGAAGTACAGAGCGTAGCCGACCAGTCTCCCTCGTTCCGAAGCGACGAAGAGGCCGAGCCTGCCTTTTTCGAAGATGTCAGCGACAAGCCTTCTCTCTGCGGCGCGCGAAGGCGGTTCCAGCTTCTCGTACTCGGCCAGGCCCCTGAGCATCTTCAGCAGCTCGGCGGAGTCGGCCCGCCTGCCTCGCCTCGTCAGGACCCTGCTCGCTTTCGCGCCGCCGCCAGCCGAGGAGAAGGCACGCCCCGAGCCGCGCCCCGGAGTCGCCGGGGCTCGCCCCGCTCCTGGCCTCGCATGTCTCCTGCCCGACATTGCCATGACCACCCGTCAAGCCGGCTTATACCTTGTCGGCCACCTACGCGGCTGACGGGCATGCTGCTCGGCAGCTCCCACTCCTCCCGAGGAAGGCCAGGAGGCGGGCGCCATGTCGGCAGTCCTATAAACCGGCGATGGCGCTCGCAGGAGAGTTGGCGGCAGAACCCCTGCAGAACGCCCTGAAGGAGGCCATGAGGGTCTATCCGCAGGGCGTCACCGTGGTGACCATGCGGGCCAGCGACGGTCCCAGGGGGATAACGGTGAGCTCTTTCACGAGCGTCTCTCTCAGCCCGCCCCTGGTTCTCATCTCAATAGCCAAGGGTTCCCAGCTCCACGACGAGTACGCGAAGTCCGAAGCCTTCGCCGTCAACTTCCTCGCAGACGACCAGAAGTCTGTGTCTGACATGTTCGCAGGGAGGACTGCGGCCAGGGACAGGTTCCAGGGTCTGCGGTTCGCCGACGGCACCTCTGGGTCCCCGGTGATCGACGGCTCGAGGGCGGTCGTCGAATGCAGGACCTGGCGGGTCTACGACGGCGGGGACCACTCGCTCATCATAGGAGAGGTGGTCGCCGCCAAGACCTTCTCGGCCAAGAAGCCGCTCGTCTATTACTCTCAGCAGTACACCTCCACAGAGCCTCCCGAGAGGGCCGCGCCGCCGTCGGACATAGTCTGGTAGCTGCTACTTGCCTGGTAGCAGGTAGTCGGGCCTGTCCTGGATCGAAGGCGAACTCACGGGCTGGAACCCGCCTGTCCTCGGGGACCTCACGAGCATGGCCTCGTTGAACCAGCTCTCCGGCGTCTTTGCCCCCCAGAACGTCTGCCTCTGAGGGTCGTTTAGCTTCCACTTGATCGGCACCCAGTCGGGGTCGGAGCTCAGGTAGTCGCCGGTGTAGAGCTCGAGCCTGTTGCCGTCAGGGTCTCTCAGGTAGAGGAAGAACGCGTTGGAGACCCCGTGCCTCCCCGGTCCCCTCTCCATCTTGTCGACATGGCCGCTGGCCGCGAGTATGTCCGCGCAGTCCAGGATCGAGGTCCTGTCGGCGACCGTGAACCCGGCGTGGTGAACCCTGGGGCCCTTGCCAGTCGTCAGGGCGACGTCATGGCACGTGTGCTTCCTCCGGAGCCAGGCGGCCCAGAGCGACGGGCTCGGGCCCTCGGTCTCTGTCGTCTCCGTGCAGCCGAAGCCCAGCGAGTCTACGTACCACCCGTAGGCCGCCGAGACGTCAGGGAGCATTATGTTGAAGTGGTCGAGGCGCATCGGCCTCGCGCCCCTGTAGCTGCCGTACTTCTGGAGCATCCAGTCCTCGCCGTCCATGCGCGCGTAGAACTCCACGGGGAAGCCGAACGCGTCCTCGACTAGCACGGCCCGCCCCTGGCCCTCCTCCTCGCCTTCGCGCACTCGCTTCGTGAACGCCTTGTTCCGGGCCGCCAGCCTTTCCAGGGCGTCGACGTCTTCGTCCTTCGAGACCTTGAAGGCGATGTGGCCCACCCCGGGCGCCTGGGACTTCGTCAGCGTAAGGCAGTGGTGCTGCCTGTCTTCGAGGCCACGGAGATACACATGCTCGGAGTCCTGGGACGTCACCACGAACCCGAGCACGTCGGCGTAGAAGCGCTTCGCCCTCTCCAGGTCGGTGACGAGGTACTCGATGTGACCTGCCTTTACTATGCTGAAGTCCCTTTCAGGCGGCGTCAATTCCCGTCCCGAGACCGGAGCAGTGCCTTCACGCGCTCCTTGTAAGGCTCTTTGTTGTACCAAGAGTAGTACGCGCTCGCCATCCTGACGGGGTCGCCGAAGAAGAACCGCTCGTAGAGGTCCTGCCTGCCGCCGAAGGAGCTCCCCGCCACGTCCCACGCCAGCTTGAATATCCTGATCCTCTCTTCGGCTTCCGACAGCTTGGACTGGTAGTACTTGTCGACGTCCTTCCTGACGGCAGACCTCATGACGTCCTCGGGAGGTATCGCCATCAGGCCGCTCGCCCCTATCTGCTTGATTATCACTGAGAAGCTAGGCGCGACTCTCGGCCACAGGTTCCTGGCCGAGTTGATCGGGACGTAGTCCGGCGTCAGCAACCCCCACCTGTTCGGCCTCGCCCTCGCATCCGCGGCGTCGAGGAAGGCCTTCATGGTCTCCGCCGTCAAGAGCAGGTCGGCGATCTTCTCCTGCACGTGGGGAAACTGGTCCGCGCCGATCGTCTCGGCGACGACGGTCGCCAGGCCTGCGACGAACTCCGCCTTGGCCGCCTCTCTGACCGTGGCTTGCTGCGCCATGAACACTATCGCGTCCGTGGCCTCGCTCGACCTGTTCGCCCTCTCAGGGTCTTCGAGTATGAACACCCTGTCCCACGGGACCAGGACGTCGTCGAAGACGACCACGGCGTCCTGCTCGTCGAACATCGAGGAGAGCGGGTGGTCCGGAGCCGGCTCGCCTGCGAACGACTCCCTGCAGATGAACTTCAGACCCTTCGTGCTCACCGGGACTGCGAACCCAATCGAGTAGGGCATGTCATCCTGGCCTGACCTCACGACGGTCGAAGGGAAGACCATGATCTCGTCAGCGAACGGGAGCGTGGCGAGCATCCTCGCTCCGCGGATGACGACGCCCTCGTCGTTCTTCTCCAGGACCCTGGCCGCTATGAAGGGGTCTGCCTGCTTCGAGGGGCCCACGGCCCTGTTCACCTGCGGATTGATCAGAGTGTGTGTGAGCAGGAGGTCGTTCTCTCTGACGTATTCGTAGTATCTACGGACGTTGCCCGCGTAGTCATGCCCTTCCTTACCGAAGAACTCGGCGCCGGCGGCCATCGCCATCAGCGAGCTGTTGAGGTAGTCGGGCGTCCTGCCGAGCATGCCACCGGAGACGTCTGCCCAGGCCTTCATCATGCCGCGCCTCTTCGCCAGCTCTCCTGGGGTCTTCGGCTGCAGGAAGCTGAGCCCCACCCTGTCACCTGACGATGGCGAGACGTACGTCATCGCCTCGCTTCCGTCCCCGTGCTGCATGTCGTAGAGCCTTGCCATCGAAGCCGCGATGCCTGCGAAGGCCCTGTGGCTCGAAACGTTGCCCGTGATCCTCTCGTCGCCGTACCAGATCTCCCTCGGAGTGGAGTCGAGCCTCCGCAGAAACTCCTTGCCGCTCTTGGCGCCCACTCTACGGGCCCTCCGCGCGCATTCGCGGCGCGTGCGCCTAGGACTCTACTTTAGCTTTCTGCGTCGCGGCTCCGGACGGGCGCGGCTTCCTCGCCGGTCACCCGTGTGCGCCGACAGCGGCTCTAGTCGACACCGGGTTGGTGAGCCTTCCTATCCCTTCTATTTCGAGCTCGAGCGAGCCCGCCTCTCGCGGCAAAACGAACTCTGTCGGGTCCATCTTGCCAAGGATGTCCGGAGCCCACCCGACGCTGCCGCACGAAACCAAGTCTCCAGGCTCCAGGGAGAGGAATCCCGACACATATGACGCGATCTCGGCTGGAGAGAACAGATACTCAGACGTGCTGCCTTCCTGGACCGGCCGCCCTTCGAACCTGGTCGTCATCTTCCTGCCGGAGACGGGCGCGAACTCGTCAGAGGAGACGACCCACGGGCCCAGGGGGCAGAACGTGTCGTGGTTCTTCGACCTGAAGAGCGGGCCGCGCATGGTCCGCTTCTCTATCTTGCCGCTCTTTGGGTCCCTCCGGTAGGCCTCGTATGCGTCGTCCCGGGAGTCCTGAGGAGCGGTCACGTCGTTCAGCACGGTGTAGCCGACGATCGCCCGCTCCGCCTCCTTCGTGGAGGCGCGGGAGATGGTCCTGCCTACCACTGCGGCCAGCTCCACCTCGGGGCGTATCCCTGCGGCAGGCGCGACTATGGTGTCGCCAGGCCCTATCACCGTGCTCGGCGCCTTCATGTCGAGCCTCGGCCTCTCTAGCTGAACGTCGTCGCCTCCTAGCATCGCCTTGGTGTTGACTATCGCGGCGACGATCTTGCCGGGACGGGGTACCGGGGCGCGGAACACGACGTCGTCTTCGTCGTGCCTTCGCCCCAGAGGGACGGTGCCCTCGGCGACCCCGACCAGTGTCCCGACGACGGAGGCGCCCCCTTCGACCTCGACGACCGCGCCCCCTTCGACCAGGCCGACCAGCGGCCCGGCCCGCCCCTTCTTCAGGCTGAACGAGCAGACCTTCAATTCTCGTCGGCTCGGCGCTCACAAGGTTTTATTAGCTTTGGACCGGCGAAATGTGACAGTTGGACCACCCTCTGGTTCCTGGAGACTCGTCTGCGATAGAGAGGGGGCCGTGGCACTACGGAGCAGACTACGTCACCGCCTACTTCGACGGCGACCCTGCCAGGCTGGCCAAGCTGGTCCCGAAGCCGTTCGATGTCGCCGAGGGGCGGTGCATCGCCTACGTGTGCGAGATAGTGTCGGTGAGCGACTCCGGCGCGGGCATGGTCGCGGCCGAGCCCGACAGGACGTTGTACAACGAGGCCGCGCTGGGCGTCAGGTGCAGCTACAGGGGCAGACCAGGCGTGTTCTACCCTGTGATGTGGGTCAGCACCGAGTGGTCCCTCCTTCGGGGCCTGCTGAACGGCTACCAGAAGCGGCTTGCGGACAAGATAGCCCTGACGAAGCTGCATCCTCTGAACCCGGGCCTGAGGGCCGTGTCGCCAGGGATGGGGTTCGGAGGGTTCTGCGTGAAAGGAGGGCGGCGGCAGCTGTCGGTCAGGGTGACGGTCAGGAGGGCGGGTTCCCCCGCGGACCTTCCCGCGTTCGGCGTCGTCTACGGCAGGCGCGCGTACCCTAAGACGGACGAGAGCCAGGAAGGAGTAGACCAGCCCGTGGAGATACTGAAGTCCAACTCCCGGACCTCCGACGTCTGGCTCGGAGACGCCGAGGTCGAAACAGGGCTGGACGTAGGCGAAGCCAGGAACGTCACGGGCGCCATCTACAAGACAGGCTTCACGATATCAGGCTCCAAGGCATTGGACTGAGCCTGGACTCGGATTCCGGACCCGTCCGTGATGACTGTTTATATCGAGACCGGGCCTCGGGAAGCCAGTCTTGCAGACAGGCAGCGAGCCGAGGGCGTTCTCGAACTTCATAGGAGGGAAATGGGTCGCCTCTCAGGGCGGGGTCCTCGAGAGCAGGAACCCAGCGACCGGCGAGCTAGTCGCCAGGGCTGCGATGTCGACCGCTTCGGACGTCGGCGCTGCGATAGATGCGGCCAGGGCCTCCTTCGACTCCGGCGTCTGGTCCTCGAAGAGGCCGGCTGACAGGGCGAAGGTCATCAGGGAGGCGTCAGAGCTCATCAGGGCGCGGCTCGACGAGCTGGCGCTGCTGCTCACCCTCGAAAACGGCAAGCCCTCGCCGACGCCAGGGGCGAGCTCCTGAACGCGGCCGGCGTGCTCGAGTACTACTCCTCTGCCGCCAGGCACATAGTAGGCAAGGTACCTCGGTACGCAGGGTCCGACGTCAGCCTGGTGGTCCATGAGCCCGTCGGGGTGTGCGCCCTC
>JASHVX010000082.1 GCA_030044375.1 Nitrososphaerales archaeon
AGTTCGACTTCCTCGGCAAGGACAGCATCCCCTGGCGGAAGAAGGACGCCCCCCCTCCCTCCGTGGTCAGGAACCTCAAGGAGTTCTCAGCAGGCAAGAGACCTGACTCCGAGCTCTTCCATGACGTCGACTCCGGCATGGTCAACGACTTCCTGTCCTCTGTGGTCGACGGCGTCTCCGCGAAGGTCTTCAGGACCTATCACGCTACCGCTGTCGCCAAGGAGGCGCTCAGGTCCAAGGACCTCAGTGGCGCGGAGGACCTCGACAAGCTCTACCACGCGAAGGAGGCGAACCTGAAAGCCGCCGTCTTCTGCAACCACCAGCGGACGCCGCCGAGGACCTGGGAACAATCGCTCGAGAAGAAGAAGCAGAAGCTGGCCGACGCCCGCGCCTCGGGATCAGACGGGAAGAGGCTGCTCAAGCTCGAGATGGAGCTAGACTTCTACGCTAGGACCAAGAACTACAACCTGAACACGTCTCTGAAGAACTACATCGACCCTCGCGTCTACAAGGTCTGGTGCGACTCGGTGGGCCTCGACTGGGCGAAGATCTACAGCAAGTCCCTCCAGAAGAAGTTCTCCTGGGCTGCGGACGCCAAGAGCCAGAAGTGGATCTCCGACGACGACGTGCCGGTGGCTCGCGCCGCGCCACCTTAGCTGACCGGCCTCCTCCCAGTCGACGCCTGATATGATGGCTGCGACTTACATATAGGGGCCGCTCGCACCCGGACCTTGGCGAGGTTCAGGTGCCCGGGATGCGGCGCCGAGGCCGAAGGCTCCACGCTCGACCCCGTGTGCGCGCGATGCGGCTCCACCCTGGTTCTTTCCGAGGCGCGCCCGAGGCACCTCGCGCGTGAGACCTTGGAAGGACGTAGCGCAGGCGTATGGAGGTACAAAGAGCTCCTGCCTGGGCTGCAGGCCGGGGTCCCGGTGTCCATGGGCGAGGGCGGCACTCCCCTGCTCCAGGCTGCCAACCTCGGCTCCGAGGTCGGCCTGGGAGGGCTGCTTCTCAAGGACGAGACGAGGAACCCCACCGGCTCCTTCATCGACAGAGGGTCCACCGTCCTGGCGAGCCTAGCCAAGGAGAGGGGCGTGGAGACGTGCACGTGCGTGACCACGGGAAACCTGGGGGCTTCCATCGCGGCATACTGTGCGAAGGCTGGCATCGTCTCGGAGATCGTGATACGCCCGGGGACCGACAGAGGGAAGCTATACCAGATGATAGCATACGGTGCGCGGGTCGAGGCATCGAGGAGGAGAGGTGAGGGCGGCCTGAACCTAGGGCCTCGTTCAGTCTCGGTGTCTCCTGGAAACCCGTACCTGCTCGAGGGCGAGAAGACGACCTGCTTCGAGGTGGTCCAAGACCTGGACTGGGAGCCCCCAGACATCGTGGTACTCCCCGTGGGGACCGGCGGCCATCTCAGCATGTTCTGGCGGGCCTTTGGCGAGCTCGAGGCGACGGGCCTCGTCGACATGGCAGAGACGAGGCTGGTCGGCGTGCGCTTCTCGAGGAGCGCCGCCCCCGCTCAGGGCCTGGACGCCGAGCTGTTCACCGAGCTCGAGGAGTCCGAGCCTGCCCTGATGGGAGAGGCGAGGAGGGCCATCGAAGCGTCCCGCGGCGAGTGGGTCGAAGTCAGCGCCGACGAGACCATCGGAGCGACGGCGCTCTTGGCGAGGACCGAAGGGATCTTCGCGGAGCCTGCCGCCGCGTCCGTTGTGGCAGCCCTCTCCAAGGCGAAGGAGCGCAGACTCGTCGAGAGCGGGGAGAAGGTGGTCTGCGTCATAACAGGAGCGGGCCTGAAAGATACGAGGGCGATAGCGAGGATAGCGAGGGCGGCCAAGCAGACTGTCGTGGCCGACGAGTATTCTGTGGGTCGGCTCCAGGTGGGCGCGACGAAGCTCCGGCTCCTGAGGATGCTCTCGTCCGGGGCCAGTTTCGGCTATCAGATGTGGAAGTCTATCTCAGCGGAAGCCCACATGACGACCGCGAGCGTCTATCAGCATCTTGGCGAGCTGGAGGACCTCGGCCTCGTGAGGAAGGCTGGCGTCGCGCGGGCCGGGGGGAGGGAAAGGGTCCTCTATGAACTGACGAGGAAGGGCCACGACCTGCTCAAGATGGCCGGCAGGATAGAGAGGCCCTAGAGAAGCCCGACCGGCGCCGCCTGCCTGGCCACCCTTCTTACCACCTTCACGAGAAGAATGATCGCAAAGCCCGTCGGAACCCATAGTGCCAGCCCAAGATAGGGATCCTCTATCGTGATGGTCTCCATCGCCGCCGCAGTCGACAGGAGGGCCGCGACAAGACCCACCTCCAGGGCCAGGACCCTCGCTTCTTGCCTCAACGTGTGTTTCGCCAAGGAGACCAGCAGCATCGTGCCCGAGGTTACAGCCACGACGTAGGCGGACAGCTCGACTATGGAGAACGGGAGGATGAGTGTCGCCGTCCCGTACAGGATGCCTGGCTCGCCATTCGCGACCGCGGCCGCCTGTATCAGCTGGCCGGTGACGAAGATGGAGCCCAGCCAGATGATGGCGCCCAGGACGGGCACCATCTCCGCATATGCTATCTCGGCGTTGTGGGTGAAGATGTAGAAGAACAGCCCAGGCCCCGTCAGCCCGCTGACGGTGCTCGAGAGGTTGTTCGCCTCGCCCTGCAGGGCCTGCTGTGACGCGGAGCCCAAAGGGACGGACGTGGCTATGAGGAGCAGCGCAAGCTCGACGACGAGTATTATCACGGCCGTCAGCAGGCGTCCCTCGCCAAAGAGTCGATCTAGGACCTTCTTCCCGCCCGGCGCCGCCTGCTGGCTCTCAGGTGGCGTTGTCACATCGTTCCGAGAACCGCGCTGCTGATAAACGAATCTGTCCAATCAGGCGGACGAGATCGCCAGGCCCACTATGAAGAGTATGGTCGCCGCGAACGCCCCCACGGCCGCCGACTCGAGGCCCGACCTCATGTTGAAGTTCCTGGGCGAGAACGCTCTCGAGGCGAGGACGAACAGGGCTGCCATGGCCAAGGACACAGACAGGGCGAGCGTGGGGAGATATCCCGAGGCCGCGGCGTAGGGCGCCAGAGCCGCCAGCGCGATCACGAAGAAGGCGGCAGCCGCGGCGGCGGGACGGGCCAGCGGGTCGGTCGCGAGGTCCTCCATGTGAACCCTGAGCTCATGGTTGAGCTGGGTCTTCAGCCACAGCTCCTTGTCCTTCACCAGCCTCGCCATTATCACGTCCACTTCCTCCTGGTCGTAACCTTCCTTCTTCAGTAGCTCCTCGAGTTCGGCCTTCTCCTCTTCAGGCTCCGTCTCGATTTCCATCCTCTCCCTCTGGATGTCTATCCTTAGGAGGTCCATCTCAGACCTGTTCGCCAGGAAGCTGCTGAAGAACATCGAAAGGGCCCCCGCCACGGCGAAGGCGAATCCGACGACGAGGATCGTGTGGAAGGGCTCTCTTGCGCCGTTCAAGGCCGCGGTGATGGCCACCGACTCTATCGCACCGTCGCTCCCTCCCAGTACGACTCTGTCCAGCACCTTTCTCCCAGGTATGTGGGGATGCTTCTCGCGGAGCGCCTCTGGCAGCGTCCTTCGCCACGTGTGGCGTCCCTTTGTATTTAGGCTTGAATTTGGTCTCCTTTCGGCCTCGCTGAGACTCCTTACGCGACATAGACGTCCCGAAGCCCGCCCTGAGTTAGAATACGCTTAGAGCAGCAAGTGTCGGCTCATGCAAAGGCTTAGTAAGTGTCGGTCCACGCACCCCGCGACATGACCACTGACGAGAAGATCCGCATCGGAATGTTGGCCTTGGCTGGCGCAAGCATTGTTTTTGCGTCCTTGGGCCTGAAGTTCGGCCCGCTCGAGTTCATGGGCGGCGCGGGAACATCCTAGGCCACGCCTAGGATGCTTCTTTCTTTATTTCCACTATCAGGTTCTCAAACCTGTTCATCAGGTCGGGCAGGTTGAGCGTCCACCTCTTCCTGATCTGGTCGAACCTGTTGTAGGAGATGGTGAAGCTTGCGGCGTCTGACTGGTCTATCGTGTAAATCTCGGCCCTCTCCTTAACCTCGGCGACTGCCTCGGTGAGGAACTGGAGGCCCTCGACCACGAAGTCGACCGGGAAGAAGAGCTCGCAGAAGTAGTTGCGGCCTACCGCCTCCGACCAGAGGAACGGCAGCCTGTCGGCGGCCTGCCTCAGTGACATCGACTCGTACTCGTTCACGTCCCTGACCACGAGGCTGACCGCGAAGTACCGGTGCTGCCTGTGAAGGGCCTTCTCTACCGTGTAGTCGTACCTGGTGCCCATCCAGTTGACCCTGTATCCCCTGATGAGGCGCTTGGCCGTCACGTG
>JASHVX010000083.1 GCA_030044375.1 Nitrososphaerales archaeon
AAGGGGATGAAGCAGAAGCTCGCGATTGCCCGATCCCTCATCCACGACCCCCAGGTCCTGTTCCTTGACGAGCCCACTGCGAACCTCGACCCCGAAGCATCCAAGACCGTCAGAGACTTCATCCTGCAGCTGAAGGAGGAGAAGAGGACGATCATCCTGAACACGCACCTGCTGGACGAGGCGGAGAAGGTCTGCGACAGGGTCGGGATACTCAAGACGAGGCTCATAGCCCTGGGGACCCCGGACGAGCTCAGGCGCTCGACGTCTGAGAGGAAGGTGGCAATCCAGGTCGCAGCCGTGACCGACGCGGTCCTCGCGGCGGTGCGGAGGACCGGGGCGAAGAGCGTAGAGGTCGAAGGGAACAGGATCGTGGTGGGCGTCTCCGACCCCGAGAGGGAGAACCCTGACATCATCGGCGCGATAGGCGCTGCAGGCGGGCGCGTCCAGTTCGCAACCGAGGTCGGGTCAACACTCGAGGACATCTATCTCAGGCTGGTGAAGGGCTGAGCTTGGACCTGAGGAACGTCTGGACGGTCGCCTCCAAGGACTTCAAGGTGTTCAGGAAGAAGAGGAACGTCATCTACTCGACGATCCTCTTCCCCCTTCTCGTCGCGGTCGGCATGCCGCTCGTCGTCAGATACGCAGGGCGGAACCACCAAGGCCTGCCCGCGCACGCCCTGCCCGGGATCCTCAACTCTTTCTCCTTCTTCTTCATCCTCGCGGCCGCGACCCTTCCCACCGCCATAGCCTCGTACAGCCTGGTCGGCGAGAAGACGCAGAAGAGCCTGGAGCCGCTGCTCGCCTCGCCAGTCGGCGACGGTGAGATACTCGCCGGGAAGACGATCTCGTCCTTCCTCCCTCCTATCGCGGCGATATACGGCTGCTCGCTCATCTTCATGGCCCTGATGGACAGAGTGACCTATGGGAAGCTGCACTACTACTACTTCCCCAACTGGACTATCGGTGTGCTCCTCCTGGTCGTCGCCCCTCTCGCGGCCCTGCTCTCCGTCGAAGTAAACGTCGTCCTCTCGTCCAGGATGAACGACGTCCGGGCCGTGCAGCAGGCGGGCGGCCTCATGGTCATCCCCTTCGCGGGGCTGTATGCGGCATCGGAACTGGGGCTTTTCTCGCTCGACATGACGAACCTCGGCTACGTGGCTGCGTGTCTTCTGGTCGCAGACGTGGTCCTGGCCGTCGTTAGCAGGGCGGCCTTCAGGCGGGAAGAGATCCTCACTCGGTGGAGGTAGACCGAGGCCGGCCCTCCAAACGCAATTATACGGTTCGACTGCGCAAATCTCCCTTGCGGCGAGAGACTTCTCTCTTGGCTGCTGCGGCCGCCTCGGCGTCCGCCGTCTTCCTCAGCTTCATGATACACTCGCCGTGGCTCGGCCTGAACGTCTACAGCGACATTGCGTCCTTCTGGATTAGGACGCCGGTCCAGCAGGGGCTGGTACCCTACTTCCAGTACTTCTTCGAGTACCCTCCGCTCTCCGGGTACCTGCTGTACTTCGCGCGCATCGTCGGAGGCGACTACGACGGGTACTATACAGTGTTCGGGCTGATGAGCCTGGCCGCCGCCGTGGGCATCGGTTGGTCTTGCTGGAGGGTGACCGCACTGCTCGGGAGGCGCCTGGACCCGGTCTACTTCTTCCTCCCCAGCATCATCGTATACGGGGTGTACAACTTCGACCTGTTCAACGCCCTCTTCATCATACTCAGCCTGCAGTTCCTCTTGGAGGGGAGGAAGGACGTCTCGGCGCTGTGGCTGGGCCTGTCCGTCGTGCTGAAGCTTGTGGGCGGCCTGCTGCTGCCGGTCTATCTCCTCGAGCTGCGCAAGACGAAAGACATGACGAGGTACGTCCTGATAGTCGCGGCGGTCGTCGCCTTCTTCTATCTGCCTATAGCCGTCCTGAACCCAAAGGACCTCTACCAGTTCTACACCTACTTCAGGGACTGGGGCCTGGAGGACGCCTGGTACCTCTGGATCTTCCTGGACCCGTTCAGCGCCTACGCAAAGCTGTTCGGCTTCGCGGTCACCGTGTTGCTCCTGGCCAGGGCGTACACGCTCAAGGTCCCTCTCGTTCACAAGGTGTTCCTGACCCTGGCCGCGTATCTGCTCGGCGCCTACATCTACGCTCCGCAGTTCAACGTGATGCTGATACCGCTGGTGACAGTTCTCGTCGTCGAGAAGCCCTCCCTCTACCTCTGGGAGGTGTTCAACGCCTTCATCATCCTGACCTGGTTCCTCGTGCCGAACCCGACGTCGGCAGGCACGCTCCCCCAGGCGATGGCCCTGCTGCGGACCGGCTGCCTCGCGTGGCTGTGCCTAGACCTCGTCCACGCCGCCGGCTTGAAGACTCACGACCTCCTGCCCGCGCGCCTCAGGTCGTCGTTGGCGGACTTCAGGAACGGGTGAGAATAGGATAGGAGTGCGAAGAGGTTGCACAAGGCATTAGTCCTCGAGTTACAGCTGGCGTAACCATGGGCTGGCCATCCCCGTCGCTCGGGACCCTATATTCGCGCCTTTACTCGGGCCACTCCACGGCCGCGTTCTCTCTCACCGACGCTGAGCGGCTCTTGGGAAGCAGGCTCAAGGCGAAGGTGTACCTCCACAGGCTAAGGTCGCTAGGGTGGGCATGCTCTTTCCCGCCCGCCGGCGAAGGAACGTACCGTCTCCAGAGGCCAGAGGTGTGCACTCTGATTTCTGGCGGCGCGATACGCAGCCTCGCCCTTCCTCGTTCGGAGACGTACTCCTGCCTACTGAGCGAGTTCGCCG
>JASHVX010000008.1 GCA_030044375.1 Nitrososphaerales archaeon
TTTAAAATCGGTCCAGAATCTCGCTGCCACGTGGAGAAGGACCTTCAGGTATATGTCAACGGCAGACTAGTCGACAAGTCGAAGGCGGTCGTCTCGGTCTTCGACCACGGCCTTCTCTACGGAGACGGGGTCTTTGAAGGCATCCGCGTCTACGACGGCAGCGTCTTCAGGCTCGCCGACCACATCAACAGGCTCTACGACTCGGCGAAGAGCATCCACCTCAGAGTCTCGATGTCGAAGCAAGAGATGAGCTCGGCCGTCCTCGAGACTCTGCGGAAGAACAGGCTCAGGGACGCCTACGTCAGGCTCGTCGTGACCCGCGGCACAGGAGACCTCGGCGTCAACCCCGAGCTCTGCAAGGACCCGACCGTGATCATCATAACCGAGCCCATGAGCTCCGCCCTAGGCCCGAAGGAGCCGAGGGTCGTGAAGGTGGTAATGTCGTCCGTCAGGCGAGACTCTGTCGCCGGCACCTCTCACGAGATAAAGTCGCTCAACTACCTCAACAGCATCTTGGCGAAGGTCGAAGCCAACAACGCGGGCGCAGACGACGCCATCTTGCTCGACCAGAGAGGTTTCGTGTCCGAGGCGAGCGTGACCAACATCTTCCTTGTCAAGGACGGCCGGATCTCAACGCCTTCGACGGCGGCCGGCATCCTGCACGGGATAACACGGGCGCGGATAATCCAACTCTGCCAGAGCCTCCGCATGGAAGTCCTGGAGAGAGACGTGACGCCCTTCGACCTGCTGACCGCAGACGAAGTCTTCCTCGCCGGGACCAAGTCGGAGATCCTGGCGGTCGGCTCCATAAGCGGGACGAGGATAGGTTCAGGAGGCGTCGGTCCGGTCACCAAGAGGCTGTACCAGGAGTTCGCCAAGCTCGTCCAGCGGCCTGAGGAGGGCACTCCGGTCTACGAGGCCGAGACCATCAAGGCCTGACAAGCCGCCCGCGGTGCTCCGCTACGCGCTCTCTCACAGCAGTCGGAAAATCTAAATATGCGTTGGGAATCGGTCGGAAACGGGGCCCTGCGCAGTGTATTGTGCACGTGAGTTAGTATTGGTTGTGAATGGGGGTAGGTCGCCGTAGCACCAGCCAAGACGCCAGGTACCAAGACAGTCCGGCGGAGGAAGGTAGAGGACGAGGTTCCTCCCTTCAAGGTGAGCACCCACTTCCTCATCCCGAAGCACGAGCTATTGACCAAGGAGGAATCCCAGCAGGTTCTCGAAAGGTTCCATGCATCTCCCAGCCAGCTCCCGTACGTGCTGGTCACCGACCCCCTAGCCAAGGAGGTAGGGGCGAAGCCGGGAGACTTCATCCGGATAACCAGAAGGAGCGAGACGGCAGGCTCGAGCGTCTACTACAGATACGTGGTGGAGAACTAGGTTGAGCAGACAGGCATCAAAGCTAAGCTCGTGGGTGGTCTTGCGCGACCTTCTCGAAAGGGAGGGGGTTGCGAAACAACACCTCAACAGCTACAACGAGTTCGTCTCCAGGGGCCTCCAGAACATAGTCGACGAGATCGGGGAGGTCGAGGTCGAGACCGTCAGCACCCCGTACAGGATCAAGTTCGGCCGCGTGACTCTAGGTTCGCCGCGGGTCGTCGAGATAGACGGCTCGGTCAGCAGCATCCTCCCGATGGAGGCCCGGCTGAGGAACCTGACCTACTCGGCCCCCATACTCCTCGAGATGACAATAGAGGAGGAGGGCCTGCCGCGCGACACGACCAGGCAGCACATAGGGGACCTCCCAGTCATGGTGAAGTCCGAGCTGTGCCAGCTCTCGACCCGCTCCAGGGAGCAGCTCGTGGACTCTGGCGAGGACCCGAACGACCCCGGAGGCTACTTCATAATCAACGGCGCGGAGCGCGTCATAGTCGGCCTGGAGGACCTCTCCCCCAACAAGATACTGGTGGACGCCGAGAAGGTCTCCGGCGCGACGACCTACAAGTCCAGGGTATACTCATCGGTCGTAGGATACAGGTCCAAGCTCGAGCTCACGCTGAAGCAGGACGGCGCGATAAACGTCAAGGTCCCGAGCTGTCCGGTGGACCTCCCCTTCGTGATAGTGATGCGGGCCCTCGGCATGAAGTCGGACAAGGACATAGCCGACGCCGTCTCTCCGAAGTCTGAGATTCAGGACCTGCTCGAGGTGTCCTTCGACAAGGCGAGCGAGGCCCCGACCGACAAGGACTCGCTTGTCTACATAGGCAACAGGGTCGCCCACGGCATGCTGGAGGAGTTCAGGGTCAAGCGCGCCCAGTCGATGCTCGACTGGGGGCTCCTGCCGCACCTTGGAAAGACGGACGACAAGAGGTACGACAAGTCGATGTTCATGGGCGAGGCGGTCTGCAAGCTGCTCGAGCTCAGGCTCGGCTGGATAGGCGCCGACGACAAGGACCATTACGGCAACAAGGTGATCAAGTTCGCCGGCCAGATGCTGGCGGACCTCTTCCGCACGGCCTTCCGGAACTTGGTGAGGGACATGAAGTACCAGCTCGAGAGGACAGGCCAGAAGCGCGGAGGCAACGTGGTAGGCGCGGCCATCAGGACCGGGATAATCACGGACAAGCTGAACAACGCCATAGCGACGGGGAACTGGGGCCGCGGGAAGGTCGGGGTCACCCAGCTCCTCGACAGGACGAACTACCTCAGCACTCTCAGCCACCTGAGGCGCGTCCAGTCTCCGCTGAGCCGCAGCCAGCCGAACTTCGAGGCGCGCGACCTGCACGCGACCCACTTCGGCAGGATCTGTCCTTCGGAGACGCCTGAGGGCGTCAACTGCGGCCTCGTGAAGAACCTCGCGCTCTCAGCGATAATCTCCGTCAGCGTCCCGAGCCAGGAGGTCGAGGAGAAGCTGTGGGAGCTAGGGGCCATGCAGATCCGCGAGGCCGACCAGAAGACCCAGGTCGGAGGCTGCAGGATCTTCATGGACGGCAGGTTCCTAGGCTACGTCGACGACGGCGAGAGGCTCTCCAGGGCCTTCAGGAAGCTCAGGAGGGAAGGGCAGATCAACGCGAGCGCGAGCGTCCTCTACGTAAGCCCGGTCAACGAGAAGGCTTACCCGCGGCTCTACATCAGCCTGAGCTCAGGCAGGGTCCTCAGGCCCCTCATCGTGGTCGAGAACGGCAGGCCCCTCCTCACGGCCGAACTCATCGAGAGGGTAGACTCGGGGCAGATGTCGTGGCGCGAGCTCGTCGAGCAGGGCGTCGCAGAGTTGATAGACGCGAACGAGGAGGAGAACTGCCTCGTGGCCATGGGCACCGAGGACGTCGGCACCCGCAACACCCACATGGAGCTCTTCCCCGCCGCCATGTTCGGGATAGCGGCATCGGTCATCCCGTATCCGGAGCACAACCAGTCACCAAGGAACACCTACGAGTCCGCCATGGCCAAGCAGAGCCTCGGGTTCAGCTCTCCGACCTACCCGATCTCGCCCCACGTCAGGCAGCACCTGCTGGTCAGCCCCCAGGCGCCCGTGGTGAGGACCAGGACGCTCGACCTGCTGAAGATAGACGAGCGGCCGCTGGGCCAGAACTGCGTGGTCGCAGTGCTGTCCTTCGAGGGCTACAACATCGAGGACGCCATAATCATGAACAAGTCAAGCGTGGAGCGAGGGCTCGCGCGTTCGTTCTTCTACAGGCTCTACGAAGCCGAGGCCAAGCAATACCTCGGCGGGATGCGAGACACCTTCGAGGTGCCGGCCGCCGAGTCCAACATCAGGGGCTACAGGGGAGAGAAGTTCTACAGGCTCCTCGAGGGCGACGGCGTCGTAGCGCACGAGTCGCAGGTGACAGGCGGCGACGTTGTCATCGGTCGGACGAGCCCGCCCAGGTTCATGGAGGAGTACAAGGAGTTCGAGATCAAGGGCCCCTACAGGAGGGACACGTCGGTCGCCGTCAGGCCCTCGGAGACGGGCGTCGTCGACTCCATCTTCATGACAGAGAACGTCGAAGGAGGCCGGATGTTCAAGGTGCGGGTGCGGGACATGCGGGTGCCCGAGATAGGCGACAAGTTCGCGTCGAGGCACGGCCAGAAGGGAGTGATAGGGCTGGTCGTCCCACAGGAGGACATGCCGTACACCGCAGACGGGATCGTCCCTGACATCATAATCAACCCCCACGCCTTCCCGTCGAGGATGACCGTCGGACAGTTCATCGAGTCGATAGCCGGCAAGGCGGGCGCCCTCAGGGGCTCGCCGATCGACGGCTCCGCCTTCGCGGGCGAGAGCATCGAAGAGCTGGAGAAGGTCCTCAGGGGAAGGGGCTTCGAGGCCACGGGCAGAGAGGTGATGTACGACGGGAAGACCGCGAAGAAGTTCGCGGCCGACGTGTTCATCGGCGTGGTCTACTACCAGAAGCTCCACCACATGGTGGCCGACAAGATCCACGCGAGGGCCCGCGGCCAGGTGCAGATGCTGACGAAGCAGCCCACGGAGGGCAGGGCCAGGGGCGGAGGCCTCAGGTTCGGGGAGATGGAGAGGGACTGCCTCATCGCGTACGGCGCCTCGATGGTGCTGAAGGACAGGCTCCTCGACGAGGCCGACAAGACCGAGATCTACGTGTGCGAGAAGTGCGGCCTGATCGCCTACTACGACGCGAAGCAGCGCCGCTACACCTGCAAGCTGGACGGCGACCAGGCGAAGATATCCACCGTGGTGGTCGCATACGCGTTCAAGCTCCTCCTCCAGGAGATGATGAGCCTGAACATCGCGCCGAGACTCATGCTCAAGGACAAGGTGTAGAGACATGTCGATGGAACAGGCGCTGAAGACGATCCGCGGCATCGACTTCGCGGTCTTCTCACCCAGCGAAGTGAGGAAGTACTCCGTCGCAGAGATCACCCAGCCGGAGACCTACGACGAGGACGGCATGCCGGTCCAGGGCGGCCTCATGGACAGCAGGCTCGGGACCCTCGAGCCCGGCCAGAAGTGCGGCACGTGCGGCAGCACTGCGGGGCGGTGCCCCGGCCACTTCGGGCA